>JBEBFV010000337.1:0-7156 GCA_040081795.1 Limisphaerales bacterium
GAGATGATGGAGAAGCCCAGCGAGCGGAAGAACGCGTGCTCGGCGGTCTCCATGTATTTGAAGAAGTTCGAGTAGTGGACGATGCCCGCCATGTCGGTCTCGCTGAACTCGACGCGGCGGAGGGCTTTGAACTCGGAGGCCATGATGAACGGTGATTTAGGCTGCGTGCAGCTTGGCGCAACCGCATGTGAGCGGCGAGTTGAATGTGCGTCAACCCAGCGGCCGGTTCAGAGCCGGATGACCGCCGACTTGCCGTGCGCGTCCAAGCCTTCCAGCTCGGCGAACTTCTGCACGGAGCGAAGGGCCTTCTTCAGCGCGGGCTTCGAGTAGTCCACCACGCTGGTGCGGCGTTGGAACTGATCCACCGTCAGGCCGGCGAAGCTGCGGCCCGCGCCGCCGGTGGGCAGCGTGTGGCTCGGGCCGGCCACGTAATCGCCCAGCACCGTCGGCGACCAAGCGCCGAGGAAGAGAGCGCCCGCCGTGGTGATCTGCTCCACGGCCTGCTGCTGCTGGCGGATCATTACTTCGCAGTGCTCGGGGGCGAGGCGGTTCACGAGGGCGAGGGCATCGGTGAGCGACTTCACCTGGATGAGCCAGCCGTTGTTCGCTAGCGCTTTGACAATGAACTCACGGCGCGACAACTGCGGAAGCTGCCACGCGATTTCCTTCTCCGTCGCCTTGAGAATCTTCGCGGAGGTCGTCACCAGCCAGACGCGTTCGTGGCCGGAGCCGTGCTCGGCTTGAGCCAAGAGGTCGGCGGCGATGAACTTCGGGTTGGCTGAGTCGTCGGCGAGCACGAGCACTTCGCTGGGGCCGGGCAGGAGGTCAATCGCGACGTGGCCGACGAGCAGGCGCTTCGCTGCGACGACGTAGGCGTTGCCGGGGCCGAAGACTTTTTGCACCGGGCGAATCGTCGCCGTGCCCAGCGACAGCGCGGCGATGGCTTGCGCGCCGCCGGCCTTGTAAATCTCCGTCGCACCCGCCGTGCGCGCGGCAAAGAGCAGCGCGGGGTTCACCGAACCATCGCGGCCCGGCGGCGTGCAGACGGCGATCTCGCGGCAGCCCGCCACCCGCGCCAGCGTGATGGTCATCAGCGCGGTGGAGACGAGCGGCGCGGTGCCGCCGGGGATGTAGATGCCCACGCGTCCGAAGCCGTCGAACTTCTCGCCGACGGACGCGCCGTGCGAGTTGCGCGCCGACCAGTTCTTGCGGAGGGACTTCTTCGCGAAAGCGGCAATGTTCTTCTCCGCCTCGGTGACTGCGGCGCGCAGCGAGTCATCCGCCGCCAGCGACGCGCTGAAAAGTTCCGCCTGCGAGACGGCGAGCTGATCGGCGGTGAACTGCGCGCCATCGAAGCGCTCGGTCAGTTCCAGCAAGGCCGCGTCGCCGCGCTCGCGCACGACGGCGATGATGCCGCGCGCTCTCTCCTCGACAACGGGATCGAAGAGACTCGAAGCCGCCGCGAGCCGGGAGAGCCGGGCGGCGAAATCCTTGTCTGAGAATTTCAGGACGTTCATCGGGGCGAGGCTACGAGGCGGGCTGGTGAAAGTCAAAAGCGCGGGATTTTTCCTGTGCGCTGCATGGCGCGTGTGGTTTCATGCGGCGCTTTTGCGCTGTGAAGATTCTCCTGGTCAAGCTCGGCCACCTCGGCGACACGCTGCTGCTCACGCCGACGCTGCGCTTCCTGAAGCAGAAGTTTCCCGACGCACGGCTCGACGTGATGGTGCGCAGTGGCTGCGAGGTCTTGCTGCGCGGCAATCCGGACGTGGCGGCAATCCTCCCCGTCGGCAGCCCGGAGAAATACAACCGCTCGCTGACCAGGGAACTCCGCGAATCCTCGCGCGCCTTCACGCGCATCGCCCTCAGCTCCCGCTACGACTACGCCTTCGACCTGTCAAACTCCGACCGCGCGAAGTTCTGGGTCGCGCTGTCCCGTGCGCGGGTGCGGGGCATCAACCAGATGCCGCCGGTCACGGGCTGGCGCGCGCGGCTGTTCACGGATTTCACGCACTTCAACTGGGGCAAGGAGCACCAAGTCTTGCGCGACTTCCACACGGTGGCGGACATCGTGGAGCCGTCCGCACAGCCGGGACCACTGCGCTTCCACCCGCAGGCCGACGCCGCCGAGTTGCGAGCCAAACTCCCGTGGCTCGACACGCTCGGCGAGTTCGGCGTCATCCACGCGACGAGCCGGTGGGCGTTCAAGGAGTGGCTGCCCGAGCGCTGGGCTGCGGTGGCGGACGCGCTGAAGCAGCGCGGCTTGAATGTGGTTTTCTCCTGTGGCCCGGGTGAGCGCGAGCTGGAACTGGTGAAGGCCATCCAAGCGCGGGCGAACCAGAAGCACTTCTCCACCGACGGGCGAATCAGCCTGCACGAACTCGGCTGGCTGCTGGGACGTGCGCGGCTGTTTCTCGGCGTGGACACGGTGGCGATGCACATGGCGGCGGCCATGCAGACGCCGACGGTCGCCCTGTTCGGCCCGTCGTCGGAGTGGAGCTGGCGGCCTTGGCAATGCCCGCACGAGCTGGCGCTGGGCGAGTGCGAGTGCAAGCAGATGCGCGAGTTCGTCTGCGACAAGAGCAAACCCTACCCGTGCATGGAACGCATCACCGTGGCGGAAGTGCTGGCGAAGGCGGGGGCGTTGCTGAAGCGGTAGCAGCCGAGGTGAGGAGGCGGAGCTTTTCCGTCTGCAACTGAGGTTCCGCCTCCTGACCTTGGCGGCTACCCACGAGCCTAAATCACCGATAGCTGGCTGGCCTCGATCTTGAACTGCTTGCCGCAGCGTTCGCAGTGGACCTGGCCGTCCTTCTTGTTCTTGTAGTCCACGGCCAGCCGCTTCCCGCACTCGCAGACGTAGCCGATGACACGCGCGGGACTGCCCACCACGAGCGCGAAGTCCGGCACGTCCGCCGTGACCACGGCCCCGGCCCCGACCATGCAGAAGTTCCCCAGCACCACGCCGCAGACGATGGTCGCGTTCGCGCCGATGGACGCGCCGCGCTTCACCAGCGTAGGCAGGATTTCGTAGCTGTCGTTGAAAGCGCGCGGGTAAAGGTCGTTGGTGAAGACCATGTGCGGCCCGAGCAGCACGTCGTCCTCCACGGTCACGCCTTTATAGACCGAGATGCCGTTCTGGATTTTGACCCGGTTGCCGATGGTCACGCCGAGGTCCACATAGACGGACTTGCCCAGCTTGCAGTTCTCGCCGATGCGCGCGCCGGGCATGATTTGCGACTGGTGCCAGATTTTCGTGCCCGCGCCGATGACGGCGTCGCGCGCCACCTCGGCGGTCGGGTGGGCGAAGTAAGATTGGTCAGCCATGGTTTTTCGGAGTGAGCAGCTCGGAGTAAACGGCCTGAATCGCCTCGGCCATTGCCTGCGTGGAGTAGCGCGCGGTCGCCTGCTCGCGTGCGCGGCGGCCCATCGCTTCCCAACGGGCGGGACTGGTGGTCAGGTCGCGGAGAGATTGGGCCAGCGGGTTTGTCGCGTCATCAAAATTCAAGACTCGCCCGACTTCGCCGTCGCTCACCACCTCGCTCATGCCGGGCGTGTTGGAGACAAGCACTGGCCGCCCGGCGAACATCGCCTCCATCACTACGCGGGGGATGCCTTCGACGGTGGAGTAAGCCACGAGCGCATCCGCCGCACGCAGCAGGCGCGGCACGTCCTCGCGGCTGCCGAGGAACAGCACTTGCCGATACAGTCCGTGCTCCGCGACGACGCGCTTCATGCCCTCGACGTAAGCCGTGTCCTTGCGCGTGCCGCCAATGAACAGCAGGAAATGCTTGCGGCTGTCTTTCAGCCACGGCAGCGCACGGTCGAGGATTCGCGCCTGGCCCTTCACGTCGTAGATTGCGCCGATGTTGGCGATGACGCGCGTCCGGCGCGTGCTCCAGCAGCGAGGTTCCTCTGGTGAAGGCTCCACGCCGTCGCGCACGACGACGAGGCGCGTCTCGTCGGGGACTTCCTTCGCCATCGCCGCGCGTAGCACCTCGGCCACGACCAGCACGCGGTCGAAGTCCGCGTAGCGATACTTGCGGATGCGGCGCGGCGTGAGGTCTTCGAGGCCGGTGCGGAAGTGGCAGATTGCCGGCACGCCCGCCGCGTGCGCGGCCCGGAGACTTTGCGGGCCGACCCAATGCTCGTTCGCGTGGACAAGCCGGATGCCGTGGCGGCGGATGTAAGCGGCGAGCTTGCGGGTGAGGAGCCAGTTGGCCGACAGCGCGCCAAGGCCGGTGGCGTGGCCGAACTTCGCGAGCGTCCACGGCACGCGCAGAGCGTCGAGCTGCTGAGTGAGCCAACCCTCGTTCGACACGACGACGTGCGGCGCGAAGCGCGCGCGGTCCAGCAGGCGCAGCGTGTGAACCAGGCTCACCTGCGAGCCGCCGAGCGAGGCGAACTTCTGCGTGATGAGGACGGGCTGCGGGCCGCCCGATTGGGAGTTTGGTTCAAGCATGGCAGGCCAACCCAAAGGAGTGCCGTCGGTGGCGACGTTTCACGCGGGAAAGCCTACCGGTTGGCGGGAAGCTTGAGAAGCTACTTGGGTTTGCCAGTTGCCTTGCCTTTCGGCGGAACGGTGAAGGGAAACAACTCACCAATACCCATGCCAGGACAGTTGTCCACAAACATCCAGCCGCTGAACTGATCTGGGCCGTAGAAGGGGCCAGGCCCATCGCGACGATGCTGAACTGCTGTGATCATCAGCGAGTCACCTATGGTATTGGCGATGCCGAGCAACTGGTTCCGACCGGCGGGCGCAGGAACCTTCCAGGACGCTGGCTTGAACTGTCGCCCAGTGAGGTAGAACGCCGTGTAGAAGAAGTCTCCCGACTTTGTGCTGGCGACGATGCCGATCCCCCAATCACCCATCCATCGGCAATAGCGGAACTCGGTTATGTCATTGGTCAACGCCACCCTTTCCTCATACGCGCGCCCGGACACCTCGTAACGAACCGTCAGCGTGCGATTGTCCGGCAGGACGGAGACCCCGGTAATGGTTGCCGGAGAAAGGTTCGTGGCACTTGAAGTCTCCGCTCCCGACACCACGAAAGTGATGAGCAGGAGAATCGTTGCGAGCACGGTCTTCATGGCCGAGGGCGAGACCACATCAATCACGACGCAAAAATCTTCGTCATCCGGTCGGACAAGTCCTTCAAGCCCTCGGGCGTGCCGCCGCCGCCCTGCTCGGCGATGCCCCAGCCGGAGTAACCGATCTTGTCCAGCGCGGCCATGATGGCGGGCCAGTTGTTGTCGCCTTCAAGGAACTTCGCGCCGAAGCCCGCGCCCGGGCTTTTGTCCGTCATCTTGCGCGTGTCGAATTCCTTGATGTGCAGCTTGAGGATGCGCTTGCCGAGTAATGGAATCCACGTCTCCGCCGGGCTGTAGCGGCCCACGTTGCCGATATCGAAGTGCCAGCCGACCCACTCGCTGTTGATGGCGTCGAGGAGGTCCACCGCCTGCTGCGGCTTGGTGACGAAGTTGTTCCAGACGTTCTCGATGGCAATCTTCACGCCGAGGTCTTTGGCGACGGGCACGGTCTTCTTGATTTCGGCGACGCAGCGCTTGAAGCAGTCGTCGTAAGTCACCTTGTCGTTCACCACGCCGGGCACAAGCAGCACGCTGGTCGCGCCGTATTCCTTCGCGTCTTGCAAAGAGAGCACCAGCCCGTCGTAGCCGACCTTGCGCGTCGGCTCGTCGGGCGCGGAGAGCGGCTTGGCCCAATGCGTGTGGCAGCAGACGCTCGCAGCCTTGAGGCCAGTCTCCTTGAGCGCGGCGACGACTTCCGCGCGGTCCATGCCGCCCATCGGCTCAACGCCGAGGAAGCCGGCGGTTTGCGCGGCCTTCATCTTCTCCATCACGGTGCCCTTCACGCCGATGGTGCTCCACATGATGGCCTTTTGGACGCCGCGCTTTTTCTCGGCGGCGAAGGCAGCGGGAGAAAATGCCGCAGTGGCAGCAGCGGCGGAACTGAGCTTGAGAAACGAGCGGCGGTCGAGTGCGGTGTTGTTCATGGGTGGATTCTTATTTGGTTTGGGAAATTCCGGCAATGGTGTTGCGGCCGGCGGACACCGGCGGCTGCTTGAGGACGCGATGCAACGTGCGCTTGCCGCAGGCGGGGCACTTCATCAGCGTGCGCGGATTGCCAGTGGCCTTGTAGCGGATGCCGCCGAGGTCCCAGATCGAGCGGTCGTGCCCGCACGCGCACACCACCCGCCACTCGCGCGACTCTGCCTCCATCGCGGCGGCTGTGCGGGCCGGCAGAAGTTTCTTCGCAAGGCGCTGGACGGTGGACACGGCGACTTCGACTGGCGCCTGGCGCGGGCAATTCAGCATGGACGGAGATGCCGCGTTGCCTGCAACCGGGTTTGCTCCTAGCCTCCGCGCGTGCCAGCCAAAACCTGCCGACGCGCGTGAACTCTGCCGACCCAATCACCGCCGCCGCGACACGCACGCCCTGGTATCGCGTGCTCTACATCCAGGTGCTCCTCGCGGTCGCGCTCGGCATCGCAGTCGGTGCGGCTTTCCCATTTGACAAGACCGCCCCGGACCAGTGGAGCGCCGCGAAGCTCAAGCCGCTGGGCGACGCCTTCATCGCGCTGGTGAAGATGATGATTGCGCCCATCATCTTCTGCACCGTCGTCCACGGCATCGCCTCGATGAGCGACATGAAGAAGCTCGGGCGCGTGGGCATCAAGACGCTGCTCTACTTCGAGGTGGTCTCGACGCTCGCGCTCATCATCGGCCTCGTGGTGGTGAACTGGCTCCAGCCGGGCGCGGGCTTCAACATTGACCCCGCCACGCTCGACCCCGACATCGCCAAGGGTTACGCCAAGAAGGCCGAGTCGCAGACAATGACTGCCTTCCTGCTGAACATCATCCCCGCGACGCTCTTCTCCGCCTTCGTCACCGGCGACCTGCTGCAAGTGCTGCTCGTCTCGGCCCTCACGGCCTTCGCCATCACCTCGCTCAACAACCACCACCGGCTCGCAGTGCTCAACGTCATCGAGCGCGGCTCGGAAATTTTCTTCGGCGTCATGCGCATCGTCGTGCAACTCGCCCCGGTGGGCGCGTTCGGCGCGATGGCCTTCACCGTGGGCAGCTACGGCCTCGGCTCGCTGGAGAAGCTGCTCAAGCTCATGGCCGGCTTCTACGCGAC
>JBEBFV010000338.1:0-7136 GCA_040081795.1 Limisphaerales bacterium
GCGGCTTGCACAACCTCCGCACGACGGCACGGGCGACCACCTGAAAATAACGCCAATTCATTCATACGCCTTTTCACCTATTACGCATAGAGTCTAGTGATTAGTAGTCAGTGCGTGCAGTCGCCCTGGATTCTGACTAATCAATTCCTTCCCCATCACGAATTACTCCTTTTTTCTAGCGCATCTTTCCCCGCACAGGCAAACACTCCGCCCTTCATGAGCGAGCAAATCGTCATCCTCGACTTCGGTTCCCAATACACGCAGGTCATCGCGCGCCGCATCCGCGAGTGTAACGTGTATTCCACCATCGTCCGCTACGACACCCCGGCGGATGAGATCGCCGCGATGGCCCCGCGCGGCCTCATCCTCTCCGGCGGTCCGAGCAGCGTGTATGCGAAGGATGCGCCGCTGCCGGACAAGGCCATCTTCAAGCTCGGCGTGCCCATCCTCGGCATCTGCTATGGCGTCCAGCTCCTCGCGCACTTCAACGGCGGCAAGGTCGAGAAAGGCCAGAAGCGCGAATACGGCAAGGGCACCCTCACCGTCCACGACGCGAGCTGCGCGCTCTTCGAGAACTTGCCGGCCACGCTTCAAGTCTGGAACAGCCACGGCGACAAACTCACCAAGCTCCCGAAGGACTTCGCCGTCGTCGCCACCACGGAGAACAGCGACTACGCGGTCATCGAGCATCGCGAGCGCCGCATCTTCGGCCTTCAGTTTCACCCCGAAGTCGTCCACACGCCGCGCGGGCGCGAGGTTTACAGCAACTTCGTCCACGGCGTCTGCGGCTGCGGCAAGAACTGGACGATGCGCAACTACTTGGAGAAGGCCGTCGCGGACATCCGTGCGCAGGTCGGCTCAGAGCGCGTGATCCTCGGCCTGAGCGGCGGCGTGGATTCCAGCGTGGCCGCTGCGCTCCTGCACAAGGCCATCGGCGACCAGCTCACCTGCATCTTCGTCAACAACGGGCTACTGCGCTCGAAGGAAGCCGAGGTCGTGCAGGAAGTCTTTGGGCGCAACTTCAAGGTGAAGCTGCTCTACGAGGATGCCAGCGCGATGTTCCTGAAGAAGCTCAAGGGCGTCACCGAGCCGGAGAAGAAGCGCAAGATCATCGGCAAGGCGTTCATTGACGTGTTCCAAGCCGCGACCAAGCGCGCGGGAAAGGCCAAGTTCCTCGCGCAAGGCACACTCTACCCCGACGTGATCGAGTCCGTGCCCATCGCGGGCAACCCGGCAGCGCTCATCAAGAGCCACCACAACGTCGGTGGCCTGCCCAAGAACATGAAGTTCAAGCTCGTCGAGCCGCTGCGGATGCTCTTCAAGGACGAGGTGCGCGTGCTCGGCCTCGAACTTGGCCTGCCCAAGGAGATTGTTTATCGCCAGCCCTTCCCCGGCCCCGGCCTCGCCGTGCGCGTGCTGGGCGACCTCACCGCCGACAAGCTCCGCATCGTGCGCGAGGCGGACGCCATCGTGGTCGAGGAGATGAAGTCGAGCGGCCTCTACTACAAGATTTGGCAGAGCTTCGCCGTGCTGCTCCCGTGCAAGAGCGTGGGCGTGATGGGCGACGAGCGGACCTACGACTTCACCATTTGCGTGCGCGCGGTGGAGAGCCAGGACGGCATGACTGCCGACTGGGTGAAGCTGCCCTACGAACTGCTGGAGAAGCTCTCGACGCGCATCATCAACGAGGTGAAGGGCGTGAACCGCTGCGTCTTCGACATCACCAGCAAGCCGCCGGGGACGATCGAGTGGGAGTGAAGTTGAACGTCTCAGCCATTGGGAAAGATCATGTCCGAACAGATTGTATGGAGCATCCTAAACCGGAACCTGTTCTTCATTAAAGACGCGGTGAAGGCGAGCGAGGCGAAGATGTCTGACAAATTCGACATCTTTGACCCCGAGTCTCGAGCGGTGGTATTGGAATGCCGGGAGCCTGACATCTCGGGTTTGGTGAAGCTGGCGCGTCTATTTGGAGGGGGGCATGACCATGGCACCCCGTTTAATTTGGTGGCAAAACATCCCGGCAGCGGCCAGCAGGCCTTCCGCGTGGCGCGAGGTAGCACGAGCTTCTCCTTCGGTGGTGTCAAGATGGAGTTCCGCGACCATCGGGATGATCTTATCGGCAACATGAAGAAGGAGGTATTCGCTTTGGGACTGAAGTTCAGTTTTAACAAAGATAAAGGGCCGGCGCTGTTTGTCCTTCAGTTGAAGACCGAGCTTCTCTCCAAGAACGTCGAGATTTTACTGGGTGATAAATCGGTTGCCAGGATTGAAAGGAAATGGACTGGCGAGCGGGGCGATCTTTTTGAACAAGGCAAATTTGCCTACGCTTTATCCGTCGCTCCTGAAGTGCCGCCAAACAACCCGGTGCGTCAGTTGCTGGTGGCGTTTAGCACCGTAATTCACAGGGTTAATGCCTGACTTCTGGAGAAGCGCTCGACGCGCATCTTCAACGAGGTGAAAGGCGTCAACCGCTGCGTCCTCGACATCACCAGCAAGCCGCCGGGGACGATCGAGTGGGAGTGAGCGGGATGGAATGGCGGTCCGCGCGCTGCATCTCCAGCGGAGTTCCGACACAGCGGAGTTCCCCCTTGAGCCGGTCGCCGTCGCGGACTACCGTCGCCAATCATGCAAACCATGAAGGCAGCCCCCCAGCCAGCGCGGGCCAAAGTTTCCAGCCCGCGCTTGACTCCCAGGCAACTGCGCCGCCTCGCCGACCGCATGGTCGCTGCGAAGGATCCAGCCGAAGTCGCCCGTTTGAAGAAGGAGCTGGAGCGCGGCTTCTACGGCGATCCCGCCCATGCCTAAGGTCCGGCGGAACAACCTGCCCCGGCCCCTCTTTCGTCATCTGATGGAGCGCGTGCACGAGCGCGAGATCACCACCGAACAGCTTGAACTCCTACTCGACTGGCTCGAGACGGAACCTGAGGTGCCAGAAGGCCGGTGGTTCAGGCGGTTCATGGATTTCACCATCTGCGGAGAAGGCGAGTGGATAAAAACCTTTCTCCGACCCGACCAAGCCGCGTCGGGTGACGAACAGGACTGAGGAAGATGCGTTTGGCTGGAGAAGCTCTCCACGCGCATCATCAACGAGGTGAAAGGCGTCAACCGCTGCGTCTTCGACATCAGCAAGCCGCCGGGGACGATCGAGTGGGAGTGAGCGATTGGCGGTTCCCGCCGCGCCTCACAAATACTTCCCCACCGCCTGACGATCGCCGGGAGCGAGCAGGAAGTAGGTCAGCGACCCGTCGCTCCACGCGACGGTGGTCCAATCCCCACCCTCGTTGAAGCGCGGCTGGCCGCGCGCCGGCGGGTCGGGCAGGTCGCTGCTGTTGATGATGACCAGGTGGACCTTGTCCTGCGGCAGGGTGCGCCCGGTCTGGAAGGCAATGAGCGTGATGCGCCGGCCGCGCCAGTCCATCACGCCGCAGCCGAGGTTGAGGGGCTTCTTCAGGCCGGTTGGACTGACGAATTCACCGTGGCCGCCGTTGGCGGCGAGCCACTGACGGATGTCGTCGAGGTTTGGGCTGCGGTAATTCATCCGGTAGCTTTGGCTGCCGAAGTAGCTCGCGTCCGTGGTGGCCAGATGCGCGTGCCGGGGAAGAACGCCGTAGCCCTTGCCGAGGTAATCAGTGATGTCCTGGGTGAAGCGCGCGAGGTCGGCGGTCGGCTCGGGCGGCTCGTGCAGCGCCAGATAGCCGACGGTCGCAAAGGTCACGGCAAGCGACGCCGCCGCCGCGACCGGGTGGATGCTGCGTTGCCACCAGGATCGCTGCCGCAGCGGGACAATGTTCCGCGCCGCAAGGATGCTTGCCTTCAAGTCCGCCGGCACGGGAACGGACTGGATCTTGCCGCCGATGACGGTGTCGAGCGCTGTCTGCTCCGCGAGCCATCGCGCGAGCTCCGGGTCGCGTCGCGCCTGTGCGAGCGCCTCGGTGAATTGCGGGTCTGCGGCGTCCTGCCCGCCGGGGCGGTAGGCGCGGAGGATGAATTTGGCTTCGTCGTTGTTCATGGGTCAAATGGCTTGGCGCAGGTCCAGGGGAACGATCTTCCGTTCCTCGGCCCCGCTGTCCGCGAGAAGGCCGCGCAACTGCGTCTTGCCGCGCGCGAGGCGCGACATGACGGTGCCGATGGGCACTTCGAGGACGGCGGCGATCTCCAGATACGAGTGGTCCTCGAGATAAAAAAGCATCAGCGGCGCGCGATAGACCTCGTCCACGCTCATCAACGCCTGCATCACCGTGGCGGCGTCCATCTCGTTCACCGTTGCGGGCGTCACGGGCGGCAGCTCGCGCTCGACGGACTCGATCTCGTGGTGCGGGAAGCGTGTGGTGCGGCGGCGCGAGCCGAGGAACTCCCGGTGCAGCGTGGTGAAGAGCCATGACTTGATCTTCGAGCGGTCGCGCAACTGCTGGCCCTTCGACGCCCACAGGAAAAAAGTCTGCTGCGTGAGGTCGCACGCCTCGGACTCGCGCTCCGCCAGGCTCAACGCAAAGCGGTAGAGCGGCTGGTAATAGTCGCTCACGATCTGGTCGAAGTCCGGTTCGTCCACGGGTGTTAGAGGGCTGGGAGGGGCCAGTTATTCCACTGTATTGGGAAAACCGGTTCGGCGGGAATATCCATTGCGGTGGCCGCTCTCATGTTTGCGCTCCAAGCGAGAACGCATTCTGACCATGACCACTCGCCGTTCCCGGCCCCGCCCTGCTGGCTTTACCCTGATTGAACTGCTTGTCGTCATCGCGATCATCGCGATCCTGGCCGGGATGCTCCTGCCCGCGCTGGCCAAGGCAAAGGCCAACGCAGCGCGCATCAAGTGTGTGAACAACCTCAAGCAGATCGCCCTCGCGTTTGCCGTCTCCGCCGGTGACAACGATGGTCGCTACCCCTACAAAGTTCAGGACTCATGGCTGACTGGCCCCGGCACGGGAACTTCTCCATCCGTGAACAATCTCGGCGGCTCCTGCCCGGTGCCTACCGCAGCGAACAATCCCGGTGGCCGCTCGCAACGCCCCGGCCACGCACCCATTGACACCTTCGGCTCGCTGTCCAACGAGCTCGGCAGCGCCAAAATCGTCACATGCCCGGGCGACAAGCCGCGGCTCAACTCGGCCTGCTCGGATTTCTCCACCTCGACCACGGCGGGGGCCTTGGGCCTCTTCGGACGCGGTTCCCTGAGCGCGCCAGCCGTGGCCAACGGTCCCCACTCGCGCGGCTTTGCCAGCGGCCCCGTGAGCTACGCCGTGGGTGGGGACGCGGATGAAAACAAGCCGACGACAGTGTTGTCTGCTGACTCGAACATCGGCCCCGACCCCAACAACGCGAACACCACGGCCTATGGTTCCGGCCCGCCCGCGACCGTGGGTCCGAATGGGCTCGCAGCCGTGGCACTCGGGCGACCCGGTTACTTGATGGGCAATGCAGCGGCCGGTCCGACCACGTTCCCGGCCAGTTGGGTGTCCGGCAATGCGGCAGCGCTGGCCACAGCGGGCGGCCCGATCTCGCACCACGGTTTGGCAGGCAACGCGTCCCTCTCTGACGGAAGCGTTCAGCAATTGTCCACTCCCGGACTACAGACCGTTATGGCTCAGGCGACCAACGCCATCGGCTCCCAGTTCACAGTGATGATGCTACCGCAATGACCCGCCCCCTGTCTGCCGAGCCCGCGCGCGTCAGACCGGGTATTGCTCCGCGTGGCCGGGATGAAAGTCCTGAAAGTGGACCCAGACTTCGCGTCCGTCACGAAGCTCGACTTTCAACCCATCGAGACCGCGCAGCGCCTGGCTCTTCGGATCCGCAATCTTGCCTTCCACTGTGAACGAACTCTTGTGGCACGGGCAGAGGAAGCCCTTGCGACCCGGCTCGTAATCCACGCGGCAGCCCGCGTGCGGACACGCCGCGTTGAAAGCGACGAGGCCGTCCGCCTCTGTGCGCCGGAGGAACACCGCACCCACCGCCTTGCCGAACAGTTTGTTCCACGCTTCAACGCCACCGGCATAAACGGGAAAGCTCCGGGGAACCCCATCCGCCGGCAGCTCATCGAGCGTGGCCACGCGCGCCACCATCACGCCCCCGGGCGGCTTGCGTCGCTGCGGACCAAGACACACAGCCGCGCCCACGGCCGCGCCGCCGATGGCCACGGCGAGCGACTTCTTGAGAAACTTGCGACGCGGCGGACTGCCCGCCGGTGGATCGAGGTCAGGGATGCTCACAGTCATTGGAGACCTGCGAGCGGGAGTTATTCCGACTGGGACGACGGCGGGAATAATTCTCCAAGCCGCGCCTCTGACGTTCAGTTCAGAATGTTGTCCGCCCTACAAGCTCCCGAGGCGCCAGAGTTCCTGGCCGACAACATCGCCGACTTCGAGCGCCGGCTCTTGGCGCAGCAGCCCATCAGCCTGGACGAGGTCAAGGAACTCGAGCGCCAGACCCACCCCTTCCGGCAAGGCCCCCACTACCAGCTCGCCCAACGCGTCCGCAAGCTCGCCCTGCGCCTGGGCCACGTGGACACCGCGCAATGGGAGCAGCTCAAGCAGACGCCCGTGCCCGTCTTCAACATGGCGGAGCGGAGCTACATCGGCCGGCTACCGAGCACGAAGGACGCACCAGTCGAGGTCAAAATCGTCTTCGACCACCTCTTCCTCACCACCAACCACCGCGTCTCCATCGGCTCCTACGACCTCGTCAAGATCACGCACCGCTTCAACCGCGAGGGCCGGCTCGACCTCATTGACACCCGCCTCAAGCAGACCAAGCGCCTCTATCTGGACACCGACGCCCCGGACCCGGCGGAGGACACCATCTTCCACCTCGTCCAGGTTTTCGCCTTCAAGGACAAGCTGCCCGAGCTGGAATGGGCCGAGAGCCGCGGCGAATACTTCATCCGCCTCCGCCAGATCGCCGCCATCTTCTACGACCTCGGGCTGACGCAGGAGGAACAGCAGTTCCGCCACCTCATCCAGAGCGGCCACCGGCTGATGAAGGAGCTGCACCGCGCAGCGGAAGCCGGCTCCCTCCTCGACGTGCGCGTGACCCGCCTTCCCTTCTATCCCTTCCACCAGCTTCGCGAGGACGAGGCCGCCTGCTACATCATCAGCCGCGCCGCGCGCCTCGAACCCAAGGTGATGTTCGACACCGAG
>JBEBFV010000024.1:0-24911 GCA_040081795.1 Limisphaerales bacterium
GGCGGGGGCGTGCCGAGGATTTGTTCCAGCACCCACTTGCCGCGCTTCACGGGCGAGGTGCGCGTGGGGTTCGATGTGACGGTGAGGATGCTGGCGTGGGTGAGCAGGCCGCCGCGTTCCTTGCCGGTGAGGGTGACGCGGTTGAAGGTGCCGTCGCCGCGCCCGCCAAAGCCGCGTCCGCGACCGGACTGCGCCGCTCCACTGTTGAGGCCGTAGTGCCGCGAGAGCGTCTCGTTCACATAGGTGAAGTCCGCGTCAATCAGGTCCAGCACGCTGCGGTCCTCGCGGACGATTTCGCCAAAGAAGAGTTCCGTCTCGCGGAGCATCGCGCGGCGGAGGCGCTCGTCGAAGCCGGGGAAGAGCTTGTTGTCCGGCGCGAAGGTCTTGAGCCGCTCCAACTGGAGCCATTGCATCGCGAAGTTCTTGGTGAGCGACTCGGCCTTGTGGTCCCTCAACATGCGGTGGATTTGCGCCTCGAGGTTCGGTGTGAGCTGGTTCTTCGCAGCGAGGGCGAGCAGCTCCTCGTCGGGCATCGTGCTCCAGAGGAAGTAGCTCAGGCGCGAGGCAAGGTGGTATTCGTCAATCGGATGCGCGCTCGGATACCGGGGCAGGGAGTCCAGCTCGACGCGGAAAAGGAACTTGGGCGAACACAGGACAACTTTCAGAAGCTGCTGGGCACCGGCCTCCCACCTGCCGTTTGCGCCCGCAGCTGCGGCCTCGGCGACCTTCAGATAGCGGTCGAGTTCTGCCGGCGTCAGCGGTCGGCGGAACGCGCGTGCGACGAACGACTGCGTGAACTCGCGGAGCTTGCGGTCGGCTGGCGTGCTGACGAGGCCGGCGGTCAGGCGCTGCTGGAACTCAGGCCGAGTGTCCGCCGGGCCGATGATCTGGAACTGCTGGACGAAGAGCATCCGGTTGGTCACGCCGGTGGTGATGGGGTTGAGATACTTGATGCTCAGGACGTGCTCGCCGGCCTTGAGCTTGATGGGGATGTCGAAGGTCTCCCACTTTCGGATCGGTTCCTTGACGGTGACGGTCTGCTTCTCCTCATCGTTGACGACGAGCACCATCTTGATCGGCTCCCCGTCCGGCGAATTGGTCACGCCTGCGCGGACGCGGAAGATGTAGTCACCGTCGGCGGTGAGTCTCTGCCGGACGAGGAGGAAACCCCGCGTGACTGGTCGCGTATTGTTCTCTGAGCCGTAGCCGCCCGGCTCAAGGAACTGCGACGAAGTCGTGCGCGTGGGCGGCTTGGGCGGGTCCAGCACGATGGCGCGCGCGGCGATGCCCTCGGCGGCAGCGAGGTAGCGTTCGAGGTGGACGGGCGAGAGCGAAAGCACGTCGCCGATGTTGTCGAAGCCGTAACCGATGTCGTCGGCTGGAAAATCCTCGGCGGGGTTGAAGTCCACGTTCACGAGGTCGCGGACGGTGTTGTAATACTCCGTGCGGTTGAGGCGGCGGAGAGTGACGCGGCCGGGGTCGGGCTTGGTCTTCTTCTCGGCGACGGCGAAGGAGTTTTCGATGGCGGTGTTGAAGCTGGCCAGTTCCTGCGGTGTCGGCTGCGGCTTCTTCTTCGGCGGCATCTCGCCGGAGTTCACCTGCTGGAGGACGCTCTTCCAATGCTTGTGCTCCCTCAGGATGTTCGCGTCGTCCTTGAATTTCGTGAGGTCGAGGTCCGCCTTCGTGGACTTCCCGCCGTGGCACTCGTAGCAGTGCTTTCTCATGAAGGCGAGGGCGGTGCCCTTGAAGTCTGGCGCAGCAGCGGAGGCCGAGGCACCCGCGACCAGCAACGCCGCGGCGACCCCGGCCGCGCGGTGGTAGAAAGACGAAGGACAAGCGAACACGGGGAAGCGGACTGGCGTTGGAAGGAGGCTATTCAGCGGGAGCCAAAGCGGCTGTTCAAGCCACAGATGGAGGAGGTGCCCGCTCGCTCTTCTCGAAGAAATGGCTCAACAAGCTGAAGGTGCGCCTGCCCGAAGTCCTGCCTTTCCATGAAGTCGTGATCAAGGAATCCAGGCCTCCGAAATACCAAAGCACCATCAACCCGGCGAAGCTGCTGCAAGCCGCCCGCCAGCATTTGGCGGCGGAAAATCCCGAGGCCTACAAGGTGCTCCTGCTGGCCTGCGGAGCCGGCTTTCGAAAGGGCGAGATTGACGCGCTGGAGTGCGGGCACTTCGGTTTTGACAAGGGCCTCGTGGTAGTGGAGTCGACCGAGTTTCACGACTTGAAGACCGAGGAGAGCGAGGCTGCGGTGGAAGTTGACCCGGTGCTGGCGAAGGAACTCAAGCGTCTCCTGCCCGCAGCGTCGCGGTTCTACGTTGTGGCCGATACGAGCCACGAAGCGGCGTTCAATGTCAATTCAGAGCACTTCGTATTTCCCGAGCGCCGCGCTGCACGGGCAGGAATGCGACTGCGAGCCGGGCGCGTTCGTCGCAGCGGTCTGGCAGCGAACTCCTCGCCGATTCTTCGAGCCCCGACGCAAGCATCGGGCAAAAGCTTCGCGCTCGGCGCCAGAGGCCCTGATGTCCGATTCATCGCAGCAATGGGAATTTCGTCCAAAGCGGACGAATCCGGTTGTGCCGCGGCACGGCTCTGTTACAAAGCGCGGCCAGCATTGCAACCCAACCCGACATTCACGGACGCCGTGGCGTGGATCAACCGGCGGCCTGCGCCGTCTCCATTTCCTCCATCCTCTGTCGTGGCACCGTCGTTGCCCACACCACCCGCGCCCGGCGTCAAGAAACCCGTTGCCCGCGTGCTCGTGGTGGAGGATGACACGGACATCGGCGACCTGATGCGGTTGGCCCTGAGCCGTTCGCTCATCGACGCCACGCTCGTCACCAGCGGCGAAGAGGCGCTCACTCGGCTGGCCACGGAAAGCCATGACTTGATCCTCCTGGACATCGCCCTGCCCGGCATGAGCGGGTTGGAGTTGTGCCGCCGGTTGAAGGCAGACCCGCGGCACAAGAATGTCCCCATCATCTTCGTGAGCGGCTACCACAGCGCGGAGAACAAACAGGAGGCCGAACGGCTCGGTGCGGTGGACTTCATCGAGAAGCCCATCACGCTGCTGCGCTTTCTTTCCTGCATCATGGGCCACCTGAAGCTCAAGACGAACGGCGAGCGGGAGCTGCGTCAGCTGTGGCCGGTCGCGGCGGTTCAAGCCCCTGCTGGTGCAATGACAACTTGATCCGGGCGAGGAAGGGTAACTGTCGTTTTACGCTTGGATGTTGAGCGTTGGGCGTTTCCCCACTTGTCCGTTCAGCGCACAGCTTCCGGGCCGCGCCGGGCGTCCCAGATTTTCACCGTGCCGTCGTGGCTTGCGGAGACGATGCGGTGGCCGTCTCGACTGAAGGCCACGCTGCGGACCCAGTCGGTGTGGCCGCGCAGGGCGAGCGTCTCCTGGCCGGTCGTCACGTCCCAGAGGCGCACGGTGCCATCGCCGCTGGAGGAGGCGAGACGCGCGCCGTCCGGGCTGAAGGCCACGCTCCAGATGGGCCGCGTGTGACCGTTCAGGGTGAGCAGTTCGCGGCCGGTCGCGGCGTCCCAGAGTTTCACAGTCCGGTCCTGCCCGCCGGAGGCGAGCCATTTGCCGTCCGTGCTGACGGCGATGCAATAGACGAGGCTGGTGTGGCCGGTGAGCGTGCGCGTTGCCTGGCCGGTTTCAGCGTCCCAAATTTTCAAGGTGCGATCCTCGCTGGCGGTGGCGAGCCACCGGCCTTCCGGGCCGAAGGCCACGCCGCGAACCGACAGCGTGTGGCCCGTGAACGTGCGGAGCACCTTGCCGCTGGCCAAGTCCCACAACTTGACCGTCCGGTCCGAGGCGGCGGAGGCCAGCCGTTGCCCGTCCGGGCTGAAGGCGAGGAAGGTCAGCGTGCCGTCATGCTCGGTGAGTTCCCGGATGGTTTCGCCGCCAGCCACGTCCCACACGCGCGTCGCGCGGCCGTAGCCGGCCGACGCGACCCATTTCCCGTCCGGGCTGAAGACCACGCTCATGACTTGCCCGCCGTGGCTTATCACCCGGCGCGGTTCCGCCGCCTGCTCGGTGCCCCACAGTCGCACCGTCTGGTCCGAGCCGGCCGATGCCACCAGCGTTCCATCCGGGCTGAACACGGCGGAGTAAACTGAGCCGACGACGCCCTTGAGCGTGAGCGAATCCCGCGTGCGGGTGGCATCCCAAATCTTCACCGTCTGGTCGTCGCTGGCCGAGGCCACATGGATTCCGTCCGGGCTGAACGCCACGCCCCGGACCGGGCTGTTGTGGCCTTTCAGCGTGAGCAATTCCGCGCCGCCCGCGGCGTCCCAGACCTTGAGCATCTGGTCCTCGCTGGCAGAAACGAGCGACTTCCCATCCGCGCTGAACGCCACGGCGTGAACCCGGCCCGCGTGGCCCTTCAACGTCAGGTTCGTTGCCCCACTTTCAACCTCCCAGACGCGCACGCTGCCGTCGTAACTCGACGAGGCCAGCCGGCCCGAGTCGGGGCTGAACGCGAGGCCGGTAATCTGGTCGGTGTGTCCGCGCAAGTCCTGCGTCATCTCGCCGGTGCTCGCGTCCCACAACCGGACGAGCCAGCCCTCGCTGCCGCCCGCGACCCACTTGCCGTCCGGGCTGAACGCCACGCTGGTGAGGGGCCGCGTTTGTCCAGTGATGGTGTGGATGGGCTGGCCGGTCGCAGTGTCCCAAATCCTCGCGGTGCGGTCGTTGCCCACGGACGCGAGCCGCTTTCCGTCCGGCCCGAATGCCACGCTGCGAACCGGGCCGGTGTGGCCGGACAGCGTGAGCGTCTCTTTGCCACTCGCAGCGTCCCACAACTTCACGTTGCCATCGTTGCCCGCCGTGGCCAGCCGTTGTCCATCCGGGCTGAACGCGACGCTTCGCACCGGGCCGGCGTGCCCGAGCAAGGTGGATTTTTCCTTTCCGCCCGCGACATTCCACACCTTCACCGCGGGCTCCTGGGCGGCCGAGGCGAGCCACTTTCCGTCCGGGCTGAACGCCACGCTCAACGCCTGTCGAGTGTGGCCCGTCAGCGTGGTTTCATCGCCGCGACGGAGGCGGTCGAGGTAATGCCACTCGATGCCGCGCAAGTCCGGCTCGCCCGGCTGCGGGCGGTGGCGGTCGAGGAGTTCCGCCAGCCGGCCCACGCCGCCCTCGTCCCACGCGCGCTTGGCCAAGTTCATGTGCGCGATGTAGAGCAGGCGGCGGGCGCGCCGGGTTTCCTCGTCCGCGCGGTCGCGCTCGGCCACCGCCTTGTCGCGCTGGGTGTCGGCGACCTTGCGCAACTGGGTCTGTGCCTGCTCCGCCGTGACGGCGCGCTCGCGGGCTTCCTGCTCCTGAAAGAACATCCACGTCGCGATGCCCAGGCCGATGACCAGCGACGCCACCACCGCCGTGCCCGCCGCGAAGCCAATCCGGTGCCGGCGGACGAACTTTTGCAGCAGGTAGAGCGTGTCCGGCGGACAGGCCAGCACCGGCTCGTGCTGCCGGTGGCGCTTGATGTCCTCCGCGAAGGCGCTCGCGCTCTCGTAGCGGCGCGTGCGGTCCTTCTCCAGCGCCTTCATCACAATCCAATCCAGGTCGCCGCGCAGTTGCGTGGAGAGTTCCGCGACTTCCGCGTTGCGCTGTTGCGCGATGGCCAACAGGTCGTTTCGCTTAAGCCGGGACAACCGCATCGAGGGACGCGGCGGCTCCACTTCGCAAATCGTGCGGCGCATGGCCAGCAACCCGGACTCCATCAGCGTCTCCGGGTCGAAGGGCAGCCGGCCCGAGAGCAGTTCATATAGCAGCACGCCGAGGCTGTAGATGTCCGCGCGCGTGTCCATGTCCACGCCGCTCATTTCCGCCTGCTCGGGGCTCATGTAGGCCGGCGTGCCCACGAGGTCGCCATACTCCGTGAGCAGCGTCTGCTCGTTGAGCTGCGCCTCGGTGGCCTTCGCGATGCCGAAGTCAATGACCTTGGGCACCGGCACGCCGTTGTGGACGGCAATGAGGATGTTTGAAGGCTTGATGTCGCGGTGGATGATGCCTTTCTGGTGCGCGTGCTGGATGGCCGCGCAGACCGTGGTGAAGAGGTCGAGCCGCGCGGCGGTGTCGAGCCGTTGGTCGTCGCAGTAGTTCGTGATGCGTGTGCCCTGCACCAGCTCCATCACGAAGTAAGGCCGGCCCGTGGCGGTCGCGCCGGCGTCGAACACCTGCGCGATGTTCGGATGGTCCATCATCGCCAGCACCTGCCGCTCGGCCTCGAAGCGGGCCATGACTGCCTTGGTGTCCATGCCCAGCTTGATGACCTTGAACGCGACCTTGCGCCGCACCGGCTCGGACTGCTCGGCCAGATAAACCACGCCGCAGCCGCCCTCGCCGAGTTTCTCGATGAGCTTGTAGTGATCGATGATGTCGCCCGGATTTTCCGTCGCGGAACTGTGGCGGATTTCGCCGGAGCGGCCCGCGCTGGACGGCGACGCGGCGGCGGTGTCAGGAATGGTCGCGGTGGCGGGACTTGAGGAACTCGCCGAGTCAGGGAAGCACCGGGGGCAACGGCCTGTCGGCGCGTCCGCCGGGAGCGGTTCGCCGCACTGGGGACAGGTGCGAGTGGAGTTCATCGGCGCATGGGCATCATGCTGTCTCCAGTCACAGACGCAATGGCGGGGAGGAATTGCGGCGGGAAAACGGGAGAGGAGATTCTGAGGTCAGATCGTCGGCTGAGTGACGAAGCCAGTCACCTGTGCTCAACAGCTCACGTCCCCGTGAGGGGACGCTCCCGCCAACAACTGCCCGGGATCCACCAGAGCAAGTGTCACCTTGGGTGACGGTTGTTGCCGGGCGGCGCGAGTAACTGTCGCCCAACACCCGGTCCCCGGTGCTGCGTGCCTGGCTGAACTGGCGCGGAAGAGGCTCCTGCCTCACGGCTTCAAATGCTTTGCAAACCACTGGATCGAGTTCTCCAGCATACGCGGGGTGAAGCGGTGGGGAACCTCCGGTTCCAGGTCCACGACCAACCGGTCGGCCGCTTCCGCGTAGAGGGGCTTGAGGGCTGCCACGAATCGCGTCGCGCCATCCGGCGGAACCTGTTTGTCCACCGCCCCGCTCTGAAAGGCGATGGCCGGCCGGTGTGCGTAAAATCGCAGATGGGTGAGCGGATTGCGCCGGTCGTAGTCGGCTTGTGCCGCGGCGTCCGGCTCACCCGGCGGCTCGAACGAGCCGGGGCGCAGCCAGTCCGGCGTGGCGACGCAGGCAGACACCACGATGATCCGGTGATCCACTCCGGCCGCCGCCACCGAGATGTCCCCGCCCATGGAGATGCCGCCCATCCCCACCTCGGGGCGCACGCCGAGGGTCTTGATCGCCCAGTCGATGACCTTGGGTGTTTCCTCTGCTGTGCGGGCCAGAATGGGCCAGAAGTATCGGCGGATGTTGCCACGCACGCGCTTGACCAGCTCCTCTCGGGATTCGATGCGCCGTTCGCCGTGCTGATAGGGGTCAAAGCTCAACGCGACGAATCCACGCTTGGCCAGCTCACGGAGCGGTGCTTCCACGGATTCCTTCTGGCCACTGAAGCCGGTGAGCCAGATTACCAGCGGACGCCCCTTGGTCTCCTTCGGCGCGATGACCAGAACGGGGATGTCGTCCACCTTGGCGCGGAGGGTCTGCAGTTCGCCGGCCTTTTCCTGGGCGTTGGCTGAAATCGCGGTGAGGCTCATCGCCAGCAGAGCTAGCGCCCATGTCCAAGCGTGCCGCTTGCCGGGAGGAGTGGGTCGAGTTGGTGGCAAGGCTGCCCGTCGTTCAGTGTGCATGCCGGCAGGAGAGCAGATGGAGCGACGGGTGGCAAAGTGTTGTGCGATCTGCACGCAGGGTCTCACTTGTCATTCCGGACCGCACGTCCAGGCATCACGCTCGGCATCATCTGTCCATCACGCACGACGAATATTCCGTTCACGATGACATGCGGAATGCCGACCGAAGGGGTCGTGGGCACTTCAAAGGTCGCCCGGTCAAGGACGGTGGCGGGATTGAACACGGTGATGTCAGCGTCGGCACCAATGGCGATGCGGCCTTTCCGTCTCATCGCAGGGACATGGCCTTCGAGGCGGCGTGCGGGCAGGATCGTCATCTTGGCGAGCGCCTCCATGAGCGGGAGCAGTTGCTTCTCGCGGGAGTAGTGCCCCAGCACACGGGCGAACGTGCCGGCACCGCGTGGATGGCCTTTGCCCTCGATAAACGGCACGCCGTCGCTGGCGATGATCACGCCGGGATGAGCGATGGCCCGCTCGACGTGCTCGTCCTTCATCATGTGGAGGATGACCCAGCCGCCCTGCTTGCGGTAGCGCTCGAAGCTCTCCTGCGTTAGGCGCTCGCCCGTGGCCGACCAGGCAAGGTCGCCGTAGTTGATCCGGAGGTTGGCCTGCCAGCCCGGGTTGAACATCGCCGACTCCAACATCGTGGACGCAGCCGTGTAAGGATAGACCTCCGTGCTGATGTCCATGCCGGCGGCCTTGCTGGCATCAATCAACTTCAAGACCTCCGGCAGGTCGCCGATGCTGCTGCTGCCCACATGCACGAGGTGGAGTGCTGCTCCGGTGTTCTTCGCCGTGGTGATCGCCTCCTGAATCGCGGCGATGCCAAAGGCGCGGGTGTGCACGAACACCGGCACCTTGCGCCCGGCGGCCACCCGGAACATCGCCTCGATCTCACTGGGTTCAGCCGCCGGCGTGTAGTTGATCCCGAAGCCGACGCCCAAGGCTCCCTCGTCGAGTCCACGGTGGATCGCCTCATGCATCGTGTTCAACTCTGCCGTTCCGGCCGGCCGGTTCGCTCCCGCAGGAGCCACGCCCAGGCCTGCGACAACGGCCCGTCGGGTCACCCAGTGTCCAATCTCAAGCCCGGGATGAAACGCGGTGAACCTGGCCACAATGTGGCTGACCGTGGCCCCGTAGTTGAGCGGTGACTTGCCCGCCCTCGATTCATACCACGAGGCCACCGGGAACACGCCCACCTCCATGTCGAGCGCGGTGGTGACGCCATCGCGTGCCTGGATCTGCATGTCGCCCGTGGTCTGGCCGTGCGCGTGGATGTCGATGAATCCCGGGGCCACGACGTGGCCGGAGACCACCACCACCTCGGTGCCGGTGAGCGGTGTTCCGGAGATCGCCATGATCCTGCCGCCTCGGATGCCGATGTGCCGGACCGCGTCCAATCCCGAGGCCGGGTCCATCACGCGCCCGCCCGCGAGCACCAGGTCGTAGCGCGGAGCGGTTGAGCACCCCGCCAGCGCCAACGTGACGGTCAAGGCGAGGATCGGGGCGGAACGCGACATGGTGAAAAGGTGGCGCGAGCGTAGCGGGCCGTGATTGGCCTGACAATGCCGGCCCATGCACCATCGCGAGTGGGGGTAATTGTCGTTCAACGCGGGGCAGCCGAACTTACCTCGCGTCCGGCGAGGTCATCTGCTCCCGCAGGAACTTGGCGACCCGCTCGTGCGCCTGCGCCACCACCTTCGCATCCGCGCCACGCAGGCCGTGCTCGCCACCGGGGACGGTGATCAACTCGTGCTTCACTCCCATGCGTGTCAGTTCACGGGCCATGTCCGAGGAGCACGCGTAAGGCACGTCCGTGTCTTCCGTGCCGTGCACCATGAGGATGGCTGGATAGTTGCGGGTGATGAGGCGCACCGGGCAATACGGCTTGAGGCGCTCCAACTCTCTCGTCGGATCCATGCCGGTGACGGCCGATGCCCAGCCACCGGTCTGGCGCAGGTGTCGATAGTAGTTGCCACGGGCCTTTCCCGCTGTGGTGTCGTCCGTGTTCGTCAATACCCGGCCCTGGTGCACAGCGGCGAGCGCCTCCTCATGCGCCACCGGGGCACCATGGTGCTGCGACCTGGATCGTGCCCACTCGCTGTCGATGTCGCCGTAGCCCCAGTAGGCGAGCAGCGCCGAGGGTCGTGGCTGGACAACCACCCCGGCCAGCATGGTGAGGAACCCGCCAGCGGAACCGCCCGCAACGACGACGTGCCGCGTGTCTGCCTGGAACAACCGTGGACCGTCGGCGTGCAACCAGCGGAAGGCATCGCGCAGGTCCTCGGCGATGTCCGGCAGCTTCACCTCCGGGGCAAGCCGGTAGTCCAGGGAGACCAATACCCAGCGTTCCTGGGTGCAAAGGTCGATCAGGGTCCGCGGAACCTGCGTGCGGCTGCCCACGATCAACGCCCCACCATGCAGCCAGACGAGCACCGGACGAGACTCCACGCCCGGTGGCCTGTGGACATCGGCCTGAATCCTCACAGGGCCGACCGTCTTGTAGACGTGCGTTTTCTTGGTCAGCGCGGGGTCAGCGGCCAGGCCATGTGTGGCGAAGCAGAGGAGGGAAACGAGGAGGAGTGGCTTCATGGCGTGGAGCAGAGCAGAGGAACAGGCGGGTGGCAAAACCATCCGCGCACCCTGGCATGTGGCAGTGATGTGCTGATTCGGCCTCCGCAGTGCTCCAAGCACCGGGCTCGACGATTGGATGATGCAGCACTGGAAGTGACTTCGGCAGCGAGTCGCTTGAACCTGCCTTCGACATCACCGCTGCAACTGCCGATGCCGTTCCGCCTTCTCCAGCTTCCCCAGCGCACTTACCACACGATAGAAGGCTTCCATATCGCCGCGCTGCTCACGCAACAACCGGTGGAACGCCGGCACCAACCGGTAATAGGCGTCCACGTCGTTAAGGCGTGCGTTGTTGAGCGGCCGCCGGAACCACCGCTGATAGTCAGTGCGTCCGCCCCAAGTGGTCCGCAGGGTTTCGTAGTCGCGCCGGAGCTTGTCGAGGATGGCCTGCTTCCTCACGCGCAACCCCGCGAGCTCCTCGCCGGGCAGGGACGCCACTTCACGCGGGGACTTCAGGCTGGTGCCAGCCGCGAGGAACAACGCCGCCAGTTGGTCATGCGCCCTGGTGACCAGCCGGGTGAACTCAGCCTTGCGTCGCAGGTGCGCCTCATACTCGCACACACCGGCTTCCCCGTGTTTCGCCCGCAACCAGCGCCGTGTGCCTTCCTCCCCGACCGCCTCTGCGAAGGCCTCGTTGAAGTCCGTGTCCCCGCTGACAAACAACCGCTGGTGCGCGAGCTCATGGAACAACAGCTCGGCCAGCTCGGTCTCCGGCTCGTGGATGAAGGTGTTCAGCCCTTTGGTCTCACGATCTGGTCGTTAGCACACCCATGCAAATTTAGGAAAGGGTGGCGCTGATGACAGTCGGTGTGAACGTCAACCGTGCCGGAGCCGTGTCGCCTTCATGTGGCCACGCCTCTCTACGGTCTTCACCCGGCCAGTCGATGCGAGAAATTTGCTGGGCCACTCGCCGAATTCTCGTTTTCGACGCGTTTCCAGCGCAAAGCGGTGATTTGTTGCTGTTTCTTCGAGTGGCTTGGAAGGTCCGCAAAGTGTCCAAGAAGTGTCCAAGCAGAAATCCTTTCGAACCGGTTAGCTGAGGAAACCCCTGATTTTATTGGTGCACCCGCCAGGAGTTGAACCTGGAACCTTCTGATCCGTAGTCTTTACCTGTGCTGTAGTCTGGGGTTGCGTCAAGTAGCGCCAAAGCGCACATTTTTGCCGCTATTCCGAAGGAAGTAGCAGAAACGTGAACGACGCGACACAACGCAGAACGACGGCACACAGCAGCAATACAGGTAGAGAACAGGTAGAGGTTTCCGGTGCCGCGACCCGCGCCTCGGTCAAGACCGTCGCCAAAGACAGCGTGCAATACTGGAAGCCAAAACTGCGCAAGCAGCGCTGGGGAAGCAGGGCCGCCGGCACCTACCAGGAGCTGGCCTCTTTCTACGTCAGGATCAGCCACCGTGGACGGAAGCACGCCTTCACATTCAAGACGAACAATGAGAATCATGCAGCCACCAAAGCCCGTGACGCCTATCTCGACATCTTGAGCAAAGGATGGGACGCGGTGTTGGCTGCCAAGCGCCCAGCGCCCGTTGACAAGAAAGTGGCGGCGACCGTCGGTGTGCTTTTGGAGCGTGTCGCCGAATCCGGGCTGATCAAGCCGGTGACCATGCGGAACTATTCCAACTGCTTGAGGACGGTCGTGAGCGAACTGTTTGATCTCAAAGGCGGCACGGCCAAGTTCGATTACGTTCACGGGGGCAACAACGAATGGCGTGAAAAAGTGGATGCAGTTCCGCTCTCGAAAATCACGAAGGCGTGCTTGAATGCCTGGAAGCAGCGCCGCAAGGCCGCCGCCGGGACCAGCCCGTTGAAGCAGGATTCGGCGAACCGCACGATCAATTCTTACATCCGGTGTTCCCGCTCGCTCTTCGCGGACCGGATCCGTGAGGACGTGAAGATCGACTGGCCGGAGCCGCTGCCCTTCTCCGACGTGGAACTCGAAGATGCCGGCTCGATGGCCTACGACAGCAAGATTGACCCGGACACGCTCATGGCGGCGGCCAGCCGCGAACTCCGCGAGGCGCACAGGGAGCTCTACAAAATCTTCCTGCTTGGTCTGACCGCTGGGTTGCGGCGCGGGGAGATTGATGGGCTGGAGTGGCCAGCCTTCAAGTGGAATCAAGCCGTGGTGCGAATCGAGAACACGGACACAACCAGCGTGAAGACGAGGGCGAGTGTTGGCAACGTGCCACTGGACGCCGAGGTGATGGCGGAGTTCCGCAAGTATCACGCCCTGCGCACCAGCGAATACGTGATTGAATCCACCGCCAATCCCAAGCGCTTGCCGGGGCGGCGCGTCTATCGCTGCGACTCGCTGTTCAAGGAACTGAACGATTGGCTTCGTGCGCAGGGAATCACCACGAACAAACCCCTCCACACGCTGCGCAAGGAGCTGGGGGCGATGGTCACGACCCAGCACGGCATTTACGCCGCCAAGGACATGCTGCGGCACTCCGATATTTCGACCACGGCGCGGCACTACGCAGACCAGAAAAACCGGGTCAGCGTCGGGCTCGGGAAAATGTTGCGAACTGAGTCCGCAACCAAACGGCGGACTTCCGCGTGAAGCTCCGACGGCCCGCGCCACCGCGCACCAATATGGTAATCACCGATGGAAAACAATTGTTCGACAGATGCGGTGATTTGAAACTGCCGGTTCCTCCGCCGAACAACTACAATCCATTTGGGAGGAAGGATGAGCTTGCCGCGAAGTTCTGGGAACTCCTGCGAAGGAACCCAGCCTTCCGTCTCAAAGCCCTCCGGCTGTCGAAAACGGCATATCCTGACGAAGGGCTGGAGGTTTCCCCAGAGAACACGTGGGAAGCAATAGGTGTGGAGATGGCGTCCCTCTATTCCAGAACCATTGTTCCCAAGGAACTCCCCGGCTTTGGCGCTTTCAACCCTCGGTGTCCGACCAAACCCAACATTTGGTGCCGGACCAATCCTTTGGCGTTGCTGACCCTCACATGGCTCCTTCGCCCAAAATACGAAGACTTGATCTGGCCGACCTTTGGGAGAATCAGAGAAGTTGGGGACATCGGCCTAGGACAGGCACGAGCTCTTGCTCCCTGCCGGGAAGGCTGGGAGGAGGAAATGCAATCTGCGATGGAGGCGGACAGCGCGGCCGCCGATTTGCAGACTCTTCGCCCGACAGGAGGGCGCGTGAGTTTGGACACCCCTTGGCCGGAAATGCCGGCATGGTTCCGGTTTTTGTTCTCTTGGTTGTGCGAGGAGGTTGATCCCGTGACGGCCTTTGAACGTCCTCCTGTGCCGGGAACATACTGGGATGGTGACTCCGTCGGGTTTGGCAATCTCCAAGGTCCCAACGATTGGAGCGCGGTATTTGGAAACGAGCACGAACTTCCTTCCAGGGCGAACGATTTGCGCGATAGCCTCCAAAATCTGCTTCAACGGAATTTGGTGGTGGTGATTCCCAAGGCTCCTATGGTGCACAAATCAGTTGTGACCAAGATTAAGAGCCTGAAGACCGAGCTTCTGAAGCGGTTGGAGGACGACGGGCTGCTCATGCCATCCACCCTGCCGCGCGATTTTTTAGGAAGCGCTGCGAAATGGAAGTATTTCAGCAGGCTCCGGTCCTCGATCCCGTTCGAGTTGGGCTGTCTTGACTCGACGGATTTCGCAGCCTCCCGAGTCGTTGCCCTCGACTATGCGGTCGAGGTGTATTCGAGTCAGCTAAAGAAGGCCGGAGATATTACGGGCGCCAGCAACTTCACTGGACAGTTGCGCCGCCATTACTCGGTCATGGAAGATTTCATGTTGTGTGTGTTTCCTGATTTCAAACTCCAACGTATGCTGGGACCTGCTGGCTCAACCCCGGTAGCACCATGGATGACTGCCTACGAGGTGCGTGCGCTTGACGTGATGCATCTGAAGTTTGAGTTGCTGCGCGTCCAGCGTCAAAAATTCACGCGCAATGCGTGAAATCCGCGCAATTCTTTAGGGATACACTCGATACCGGAGCGAGCCCTCACACGAGCCAAAATCACGCAAGTGGTTCTTTGGATGAAGTGTAGGGGCTTTTCAAAATTGCCATACCAGAATTGGCCTTGAACCGGCCCCGGCACTGCTGACTGGGCGGCGCACAGGACGCGACGACTCGCGACTGCGCGCACATGAAGCCAACATCGCAATACTTGACCGCAACTGAACTCGCGAGCCGCTGGAAAGTAAACGTCGAGACAGTCCGTCGCCGTCTCCGCACGCGAACACTTCCTTCCCTCCTGCTTGGAGGGCGGCGACGGATCCCATTTTCCGAAATCCTCGCCTTTGAGGCGGCATCCACCGTGGGTCAAGTCACCTCTGATCCGGGTTGAAACAAGCTTCACCATCGTCGGTGGCTCCTTCCCGGCGATGGTGTCGGTATTCGTGGTGCGTTTCTGCATCGCGACCTAAACATAAACAGTGAGGGATGGGTAACAAAAGCAACATATGACAACACAAGCACCAACCGCCACGCCGGAATGCGAAGACTCACCCGAGGCGGTGCTCGCATCCCCAAAATCGAAAGAACTCCACGCCGAGATTCGGCGCCACCTCGCGGTGGTGACCTCGCTCAAAGAAGCAATCGGCGCGCTACGAGAGTTCTTCGATGAGCAAGAACTCGACGGGGATTTTGAGGCGTATTGCAGCCGCGAGTTCGGGATCGACGTCGAGGCACTCTTCGATGCGACCGAGCGTTTGTAACTCCACAAAAAACAAACCGGCCTCGCCTTCCATTTCGACACGGCGGCGAGGCCGGTTTCACAGCCCTTTTCAGGGCCACCAACTATGAAGAAAGCTACCAGCTTCCGCCGGCCGCGCAACGCCGAAATCTCGGCCAAAGCCCGGCCGGGCATCGAGTCCGAAGCTCGTGCCACGAGCGAAATCCACGCGGTCAGTGCTCGCTGTTCAGTTCACCCGTCACTTCTGGCCCCAACCCGGCTGGCCAACCGGGACCTCTGAGCATGTCCAGATTCAATCAACCTCCAGAGCCAGTGTCCCCGCTGCAAACGCTCATCGAGACGAGCGCGCTGACCTACGAGCGCTACCTCCTGACCGCGCTCGCGCGCTCGATCCGCTTCTACCGGACGCACCGCGCGAACCTGTGCCCCATCAACCCGGCCACGGGACGTTACCGCCAGGACTTCAGCACGAACCGGTTCAACCTGATCTACAAGGCCATCGTCATGTTCTGGTGCTGCTACGACATCGTGCCCGTGACGGCGGACATGGAGATTCCTCAACTCCACCTGGAGGCTCTGATCATCGACGCCGCCAACCGGGGTGAGATCCCGAGCGACGTGGCCCAGGAGATCCTCAACGACATCAAGCTCGATCTCTACGCCGGCCCGCCACCAAACCCGGCCTTCCTGGAGGCGATGGGCGGAGCAGCGTTCACCTACTGGCTCAACCTCCGAGTAGCGTCGCAGACGGTCAACAAGCTCAACGCCCAGGCGGCTGCGTCCAGCACGACGCTGGACGATCTGGCGGCGACGGTGACGAAGGCGAAGATGCAACTGCCCGGCAGCACCAACACCATCGTCACTGGTCAAGCTGCGCTGCACGGCAGCCGGCTGATCAAAGGCGCGATCAAAACTGGCCTGCCAGATTTGGATGCCGCGTTGGGTGGCGGGCTGAACTGGGGACAATCCACCATGATCGCGGGGGTGAATGGTGGCTGCAAAACGCTATTTACCGTCCAGCTCGCGGGTGCAGGGCTATGCGCTCGACGGAATGTGGTGTTCATATCCACGGAGGAGCCAATGGACCGAATCATTCAGCGGTTGGTCATGAACCAGTGTCACATCCCGGCCGACCTGATCAACGTAGTTCCGCAGGTGGACATGTCGGATAGGATTGGAGTCCTGGCTAAAACCATCGCACCGGAACTTTGGGCCAGCCCGATCTACGGACCTCGGTTGCAGGCCCTCGAAGCGCTTTTGGACAAGCACCTCTGGTTGGTGAACTGGACCGACAGTTCTCGTTCCGTGGTCGGGAATTTTGATTCGGAAATTGAAAAGCTGCGCGCCGTAGGTTGCGAACCAGAGATGATCCTCTTCGACTGGATCGGCGGGGCTTTGGAGCAGGACAGGAACGTCGAGCGTCGCCGCCTGCTCTTCGAGGAAAGCGCCAACCACCTGATCAACTTCGGCAAGCAGAACAATGCGGTCATGGTCATGGTCGCGCAGTTGGACAAGGTCAAAACCGTCGGAAAGGCCCGACCCACGATGGCGATGCTTTCCGAATGCAAGACGATGACCAACAACATCCACAACTTCATCGGCATCAGCTCGCTCTTGGAGGCAAACCGCACCATTGCCGAGGGAGGAAGCAGACTCCAGCCAAGGCAGTTTCTCAACGTCGATAAGGCGCGTTACGGCAAGGCTGGAGCCGTGCAGGTGCTGCTCCGTCTCGACGAGCAAAGGATCGTCGCGGCGCCTGCAGTTTTGGCCGGCGGCGGATAGGCCACGGACGACGTTATGGACACTCCCACACCCCGCCCTTTCCCCCCTCTCCTCTGCGACCAGGAGATCAGCATTCAGTTCCGTGCTGCACTGGCCCGGCTTCAGGCAGACAACCGCACCAACCGCAACGTGCCGGATTTGGTGCGATCCATCACTGGACCACGCGCGCGGGACAACGGACCGATATACAGCCTCCATCAGGTTCTGAAATTCTTCCTTCGCCTTTTCCGCGTGGATGAAACCACACGGCTGAAAGCTGCTGGCAAACGCCTGTTCGATGCCGAGGGTTACTGCCGGGTCACGCGCGATGAAATCTACCGGGCGACAAAGTTGAAGCCCAGCCCGGTCACCCGTGCGCTCGATGTGCTCGTGAAGGTGGGCATCATCAATCGTCGGCTGGAGTCGCAGGAAAACCTGTTCAAGCACTCGTGGATGCGCCTGAACCCCTGGAGGCTGTTTGAATTGCTAGACGGTCTGCCCGCCTTCCGCACCGCGCGCAAAGCGCAACTCGCCGCCATCACGGTGGCCCGCGCGACCCCGGCGGACGCCAAGGCGGTGCGCACGCCAGCCTGGTTCTTCAGCGAGGCCCCGGTGACCTTGCAAGGGCGAATATCCTTAACTGGTGGGTGCCCTCCTCCTGCTGTGGGTCCGTCCAGCTTCCGGGAGGGTGCCCACCACGAAGAGAATTCTTGCTGCGCCGGCGTGGCCGGGCAGGCGGTTGATCCAAAAGAAGGGCCAGCCACCCCGGCATCCCCTCCGGCGGGCCATCCCACAGAAGGTGGCACAGCCCCGGGGTTTCCCCAGTTCCTCGGCATGGATGTGGTCGCCACACGTGACCTCGCGCCAGCTCAAACCCCGGGCGAGTCGGTGCGCTGCTTCATCTCGACGCGCTACCTCCCCGTCCTCGACGAACTTTACCGCATCCCCGGCCTGCTGCTGACGGATGGAGCGAACGTCACCAACGCGGACATCGCGGCAATCGTGCACTGGTGCGATCATGAGAACCCGGAGGTGCGGATGACGCGGCGGGAGGTTGGGCGCTACGCCGCTTGGCGGCTGGGGTGGACCAACCTGCACGACGAGTCGTCTGGCTGGATGACGGACTGCCCCCTTGCCGTTTTCCTGCGCTCGTGGCCGAAGATCCTGGCCCATATCCGGCGGCAGGATGCTGCCTCCAAGTTGGAAGAACTCGGACCGCACATCCTGGCGCTGAAGAATCCCGATGTGGCGGTGAAGGACCTGCTGCACCAGGCGGCGCGGGAATATGTCCAAGCACCGTTCTTCGGATCACTGTTCCCACCCGGAACACGACACGACATCGCGGCGTTCACGGAGGAGGAGTCTCTGGCTTGGTTTGTCCAAACTTGCCGGCTGCCGCTCGCCATCACCCACATGGCCGAGCCTGTGAATCTGGCGCTGGCGGATACGCGGCGCGCGGGGCAGTCCATCCATCCCGACGCATGGCGGGAACTACAGCACCGCCACAAGCAGTGGATACTGGCCCGGATCGTCCTGTCGGCCCGCGCCGGGCAGCGCTGGCCGGAACTTATGACGCCGGCGGCCCTAGCGACCTATCGCGAAGCCTACACGACGAACCCGGTCTTCGCGCGCTTGGTGGACCGCGCGCGGTGGAGCGACATTTACCCAACTTCGGAGGCGAGCGACCACCATGCGTGTTTTCGGGATGCCGATCGCGCACGAGCCTTTCTTGAAAAGGTCACTGCAACGATCGCGAACGCAAAGTTTCGGGAGACACCCAATGTTGAACACTACCTTGGAGATTCACCGCATGTCTAAACCACCTGCACCTGCCAGCCAGTCCAACCCGCTCTCGAAACTCCACTACCAGCGCGTCCGCGCCCTCGCCACGGGTCCTGCGCACTCAATTTCGGGGGGGGGGGACCTCTCCTCCGCAACCCGGCCATCCCGCGGCTCCGGGCAACCATGCTGCATAACTCGGAAAGAAAAAACACATGAACGCAACCAACCCACTACTACAACATCCTGCCCACATTGTGCCGGCCTGGCATCTGCGAAATCGGGATCACGAACGCCGCCACTTTCTCGAAACGTGGGACGTGGAAGATGACGACTTCATTGGCGCGGCCCTCGGACACATCCACTCCGCCGTGAGCGCACTGGACAACATCCTCAAGGGCAAAATCTGCCAGCGGCTTCGCAGGACGGACAGCGAGCACCTGACTGCCGTGCTCGCGATCATGCCGACCACTGACTTGATCGAGTGCCTCGGTTCCTTGGTGGGCCGTCGCCTTCGCGACCCCGACGAACGTGCCGAGTTCGCTGAGGTGCTGGCCTACGCCCGGTGGGTGGTCAGCGAGCGCGACCTCATCCTCAAGCGGTTCGCGCTATCGCCAGCGACTGCCAGGCTGTGCGTGTTGGGGGACCTCGCGACCGAGACGATGAACGCGGCCCAGTTCCTGGAAGACGCGCTCGAACCCGATGATGGCGAGCCTGCCAGCACCGAGGCAGATCATGCAGCGCCTGTTGACGCATCCGCCTGTCTCGCGCCCGCCTAACACCTACCTGCTGCCACCACCGCCGGACATCAGTCATCCGGCGGTGGTGCGCGGCCGCCAACCAGATTCTACAGCACCACCAAGTTCACCTACTATGAAGCCAACCTCAACTGTTCTGACAGCGGACATCCGCCGGATCTACGCCCACCTCGGCCCGGACACGGTGGTGATTGAAGTTGAGCCCGGCCAGCCGCGGTTTCGCCTTGCCGTCGAGGGGCTGCCAACTCTCGCCACGTCATTGACACTGGCTCACCAACTCAAGCTCGCTGAGTCCTCCCGAACCAAGTCCGACATAGCACTCGCCCTTGGCGCACTGAGCGGTGGGCTAGGCGCGCTCGTGTTTCCTGACCGAGCAGTGCTGGAGGTGTTCCTTGCCGCGAACCCTGCTCTGCGCAGTGCGCTCCGCGTGGAACACACGCCCGGGACCGTCATTTTCCTGCGGGTGGAAGGTGCCATCCCCGCGAGCCGCACGACCAGTTCATGCACATGGTTGGCGGACGGTGCTATCTTGACGCTGATAGTCCGCGCCAGACAGGACTGGTCCGCCCTCCCGGCCAGCAAGCCGTCAGCAACTCCGGCGTGCGTGCGGTTCGACGCGATCGACTGGCGACCGCTAGGGGACTTCGGCCTGTCGTTGTTGCGCGAAGTCTTGACCCAGCAACATGGTGCGCCGCTCCGGGGCAGTGCCGCCGACCACGGGCGCCTCAATCTGGTGTTCTGGGCTGCGTTCCTCTCCCACGCCCTTCCGCTTCGCCACCATGCCAAGCGCCGACAGTTTCAAATCTGGCAACCCACCATCGCGCGCTGGGAGGACGTGTCCCCCGCCATGGTTGGAAAGGTTGCCAGCGAGGCTGTGCTGTCCAACACAAGGACGTGGAGCAAACCTTACCAGCCGACGCCGTGGGAGACCAAGCAGCTCGTCTCCCGCCTGCGCCCGGCCACGAGTGAGGAGGTCATGGATGGCGAGCTGTTCTTCGCGGCGTGTGTGAAGGGCGTGGTGGAGTGCTACCCCGGCGCGAACGTCACCACCAAGGAAGCGCTCGCGGTGATTGAGACGATGCACCGCAAACAGGGAGTGGCGATGCCGAGCGCGACCTCGTCCGCGCGGTTGTTGAAACGGCTGATGAAGGATATGTTTGGCATCCCGCGCTCGAACAACGGCCACCCGGAAGAAGGCTCCTCGCCATTCGTGGAGGGTGATTTCATCGACTTAGAGTCCGTCGTCGCCAAGTTCCAGCAACCGACTGGACCAGTTTACATCTACTTCCGTGACCAGTTCTCCGATGCGACGAAGGGGGCTCTTGCGCGTTGCAACCCTCCCGCCTGCGTCCCGGCGTCACTGAGAACCTTGCTGGCTGAAGAGTTCAACCAAGTGATTCGCGGCGAACTGATCTTCGACGAGCAGCGGTTTCGTGGTGTCGGTTTGCGCCCAGCGACGGAGCGACTCATTGCTAAGAATTCCAAGAATCCGCAGGGCGACTTCCTCATGCGGCTCAACCGCTTGCTGCTGGAGGATGCATTCCCGAAAGAATTGGCGAGGAAATACGAGTGGGCTCGGGCCTACCAAGGCGTGCGGCTCAAGGCACGAACGGCTGAACCCGGAGGCGGATTGGACGCATTGGACACTTCCAGCCGAATGGAATCGCGCGCGCACGCCGTTGCTATCTCGACAGCGAAATGAGCCGGATGGTCAATGTTACGAAAATGAAAAACGCCTCTTCAACCGCACCTCCGGCCGGCCACTCGACCGCGCCGCCACATTGCCTACACGTCGCGTATTCCCTCCAGGTCAAGGGTGACGGACGGGTTCCCTGCGACATCGCCGGCACCGTCGAGATGCCTTACGCCTTGCACCCTGATGGTCGTCGCGAGGCAGTTCCAAACTTCAACAAGCTCATGGAACTCATCCTCCTCCGGCCTGCGCTCATGCAACTCACCGGGTTCGTGAACGGGCTACGACGCGCAGACATCGAGGCCAGAGAAAGTGTCGCCCCCGGTGAAGCACCGCCCACCGACGAACGGCAGCACCACGCTTCGCTGGCCTCGCTCGCGTCGCTCAATGGCGCGATGCCCGAGGCGGTTGATCCGCCGTTGCCGCCCAACATGTCGCCCGACGCCCCGGCCACCGTTTTGATCGCGTGAATTCGTTCTCATCAACAGACGATGTGTCGGCGTTTGCCTCGTGCTTCGGCAGCGAGCCGGGCATGGGCTTGGCGCGCGTCGAGGAGCTGCTGCCGCTGTTGCCGGTCGAATGGTTATTGCCGCCGGCTACGAACGGAACGCCAGCCAGTCATCGCCTCCAAGCTGCTCAACGCCGCCGTGCACAACTTCGCTTTGACCTGGCTTTCGCGTGGCACTTCGTCGCGCTGCACGCCGCACGCGGGGAGCCGCTCCCGTGGTTCGCGACCGAGGACGCGCTTCGCCACGCTTACGAATTTCTCACGAACGGGCACACCAGCGCCGACTTCGCCGCCTTCCTCGCCATCGCTGGCCACCGGCATTTCGCGGCGGTGGTGAAGGCACTCCTGCTCTGCGCGGATGTTCGCGCGGCTGATGTGGCGGCGCTGCTCAACGTGCCCGTGTGCGCGGTCGAGTGGTTTGCGCAATTGCTCTGGAACCTGCACTACCGCCGTGACGAGCGCGCCTACGTGCTGTCCGTCGTCTTCCCGGACGGACTGCGCGGCGTTTGGGACGAGGAGAAAGGTGCCTCGTTTGAGCAGTTCCTGTTGCAGACGGCTTACACCGGCGGTCAGCGCGCGGTCATGCAGGCAATGGGTGCGCGGCCAGAATCCGGTGAGGCGGGGAGTTTGGCTGACTTGGAAAACCTCACCGTGGGTGAGGCCATGCGGCAGGCGCGGCAGGGTGGGCTCACCCGCCGCCCTACCACCGCGATGCAGCAGGCGTTTAAGCTGATGCAATCCCAGAAACTCCACCATCTCCGATTCGGAGACCCGGACAACGACCCCGATCGGGATTCGCTCATGTCTCTCAGTCGCAGGTTCGCCGTCCTCGACCAAGTCAAGGCAATGCAGAGGGACACAAGATCGGAGTATTTGCGCCAGCAGACCCAGACACAGGCATGACCAATTTCCGCCGCGTCGCAGCCTCGACGCGGCGGTTGCAGACAACCAATAGGCAAAGAAAGAAACGAAAAATATGACCCTAATTGATGAACTAATTCCGGTGACGGTGCCAAACGGCTGGACACGCCAACAAGATCGGAACCACCTGCACGAGCTGCTCAGCTTGGATCCCGAATCGACCGACGACTATGAGGCCGCGACCTCGTTGCTCGCGGACAGTTCCACCACGCTGGACGAAGCATTGGCCGCCGCAGTGGAGTCCCTGCTCCGTGAAGATGAAGACCGGCTTCGCGTCGCTCAGGTGCTGCCACCTACTGCCAAGGTCGAAGCGCTCGGCAGGCTGTTTTGTCGTCACCCGGCCGGTGAAAATGTCGCGCTGCGTCGCGCGCTTGTCGTCGCCGAGTTCGCGGTGAAGACGGGCGTGACCATGGCCACGCGTTTCGTGGTCGAGGGGGAGCGGGTCACGCTCTTCGAGCTGGCCGAGGCTGCCGATTGGGTGGCGTCCGCCGCGCACAACCTTGAAGAGGCGATGAGGAACGCACTCCCGGGAAGCGCGCCAGGCCATTGTCCTCCCCCTCCTCCGAAGGGCAACGAAGGTCTGCGGCCGACAGTCGGACAAGCACACAAAAACTAACACACCATGAAATCAAAACAAAAACTCTGTCACCAGATACCCCTACCGATCCTCGAAGCGATGGTGGAGCTGGACGCGCACGTCGAGGCCGCCTACCAGTGCGCGCTTCGCGACGGCACGCTTGAGCCGTTGAATCCTGACCCGCCTCTGAGCATCTCGGGCAAGATTCACGTGCTTGAAGCCTATAGCGACCGGATTCCCACTAACATGCGTGAGCAACTGCGCGCGTGCTGTGTGATGACGCGTGAAGTGCTGGTAAGCTACGACCAATTCGTCTCTCGCTACTCGCCAGTTGCGGTCAGCCAGCCGCCCCCGACTGCGATGATCGAGCTCACCGGCTGGCTGGCGGCATTAAACACCGCATGGAGGCTTATGCGTCGCGGGAATCGCTCCTCGGGCGGGGTTTCCATGCGGATATGGGAAGGTTCGCCACCCGTGTTCTTGGTGTAGCCATGGAATCCGCAGCTTCGCCTCGGTGCGCGGGCCGACTGCCGCTCGCGAGCGAGGCCCTTAACCGAACCCCGGTGCAGTGAAGGCACAACCAACGAGCGCACAGCGGCCACCGGCGCAATGCCTCGGCGACACATGTCGGTAAACCAAACAAGTATATGCAAGCAACCCTCGTAAACCCCGTGGCCGATTCGACCACCAACATCAACGCCGCCAACAACCTCGTCACGGCTGCGCTAAGCCAAGCAAACGTAAAGTCGATCACGCTAGGCACCATGAAGCCTCTCGCCGCTCCACCAGCAACTCCGTCCGCAATGGTGGACGTCTGGCACAAGCCAGTTCGGATCGAACTCAATCACTTCAAATACAAGAGCCTCTCCGACTGGAAGTGCAACATCGCCATGGGCTGCGAGCACGGCTGTTTGTTCTGCTACGTGCCAGGGACATCCACGAAGTTTCAGAAGAAAGTGCTGAAGGAGCGTTACGGCGTCGATGATCACGACGCCCAGTGGGGCGAGTATGTGCTCCTGCGCCAGTTCGACGAAGCACAGATCCTCAAGGACATCCGGGCTGCGGAGAATCGTCCCCTGAGCGAGTTGAGCCGAGACGGCAACCGTGCTGTCATGCTTTGCTCCACCACCGATGCCTACCAGACGATCACCTCGCCGAACAAGGAGCTGCAACGGCGGCTGAACGCGGAACGTGCCCACATGGTGCGGCGAATTCTGGAGCTGATCCGGGATAACTCGACGTTGAACGTGCGCATCCTGACGCGCAGTCCGCTCGCCCGGCAGGACTTCGACCTGTTCGCCTCGCTCGGCAACCGGCTGACGTTCGGGATGAGCCTGCCGACGCTGGACAACCAACTGGCCCGCATCTACGAGCCGAATGCGCCGTCGCCGACGCAGCGGCTCGCCACGTTGCATGCGGCACGCGACCGAGGCTTGAACATCTTCGTGGCGGTTGCGCCCACCTACGCGGAGTGTGACGAAGCAGACATCCGCGCGACCCTGGCGGCCGTCAAGGAACTCAACCCGCTCACCATCTACCACGAGCCGATCAACGTGCGCGCAGACAACATCGAGCGGATTGCCCGGCACGCCGAGGCAGAAGGCAAAGTCCTCAACACGGCCGTCTTCGACACGCCCAGCGATTCGCGTGCCTATGCGACGGACGCCTTGCGGTTGGTGCAGAGTATGGCCCAGGAGCTCGGCTTGGAGAACAAACTGCACCTGTGGCCGGACGCGGGGCTCAAATCGGAGAATGGCTTCCATGAAACCCGAACGGCTGCGTGGAAGCGTCACCATCCCGA
>JBEBFV010000339.1:0-7098 GCA_040081795.1 Limisphaerales bacterium
GAGTAGAAGAGCGCCTCGTCGTTGAGCTGGCCCACGGTCGCGCCGTGTGTGCATTTCACGTCGTCGGCGAGGATTTCGAGCTGCGGCTTGGCGTTCACCGTCGCGGTGTCGGTGAGCAGGAGGTTGCGGCTGGTCTGCTTGGCGTCGGTCTTTTGCGCGTCCTTGCGGACGAAGATTTTGCCGTTGAACACGCCGCGCGAACTCCCGCCGAGGATGCCGTGGTAATACTCGTGGCTGCCGCAATGCGGCTGCGCGTGGTCGGCGACGGTGTGGTGGTCCACGAGTTGTTTGCCGCCGACGGCGTAGAGGCCGTTCATCACGCAATCCACTCCCTGGCCGGTCATGACGAGGTTGATGTTGTGCCGCGCCAGCCGCGCGCCGGTGCTGATGCTGTGCGAGAGGAACCGGCTGTCGCGCGCGAGCGTGGCCTGCACGGTGGCGATGTGGAACGCCTCCAAATTCTCCTCCTGAAACTTCGCGTGCTCGATATTGGCACCCTCGCCGACCACGATTTCCGTGACGGCGTTGGTGAAGTGCGCCGCGCCACCGAGGCTGACGAAGTGCTCCACGACCTTCGCCGAGCTGTTCGCGCCGGCGATGATGAGGTTGCGCGGCTGCGCGGTGTTCGCCGCGTCGCCGGGAGCGCTGACGAACAGCAGGTGAATCGGCTCGGCGGCAACAGCGTTCGGCGCGAGCGCGATGAACGCGCCATCGGCGATGAACGCGGTGTTCAGCGCGGAGAAGCCGCTGGCGTCGAGGCCGGCGTGGTGGGCGAGCTGGGCTTGGACGAGCGGGTCGCCGCTGGCGAGCGCGGCGGCGAGGCTCGTGATGGTCACGCCTTTCTGCGGCGCAGGCAGCGTCGAGAGCGCAGGCGCGAAGTGGCCGTTCACGAAGACGAGGCGCGACCCCGTCCAGCCGGGGAAGGCGAACGGGGCGAGCTGCGCTGCGGTCACGGCTGCGTCAGCGGCGGCGGCGGGCTTGAACGCGAGCTTTGCGACTGGCGCGACGTTGCAGTAAATCCAGTCTTCGAGCTTCGTGGTTGGGAAGCCGAGTTCCGTGAAGTGCGTCACGCCATTGCGCCGCAGCGTGCGGAGCCACTCGGGGCCGACCGCAGAGGCGGCGAAGGCCTCAGCGGCGGCGAGGTGTGTTGCCGACTCTTCGGCAGGTTTTGATTTCGTCGTGGTCATCGTGCGCTCCGGTTACTTGCCGTTCTTGCCGATGAGCCAGTCGTAGCCCTTTTCTTCCAGCTCCAGCGCCAGTTCCTTGCCGCCAGACTTGATGAGACGGCCGTCGAAAAGCACGTGCACGAAGTCGGGCACGATGTAGTTGAGCAGGCGCTGATAGTGGGTGATGACGATGGCGGCGTTGTCGGGGCGCTTCAGCTTGTTCACGCCTTCGGCCACGATGCGCAACGCGTCGATGTCCAGGCCGGAGTCGGTTTCGTCAAGGACGGCGAGCTTCGGTTCGAGCACGGCCATCTGGAAGATTTCGTTGCGCTTCTTTTCGCCGCCGGAGAAGCCCTCGTTGACGGCGCGCTTCATCATGGAGTCGGGCAGGTCGAGGAGCTTCATCTTCTCCTTCACGATGGCGAGGAAGTCCACGGCGTCCACTTCCTCCTGCTTCCGGTGCTTGCGCTGCTCGTTGTAGGCGGCGCGGAGGAAGTAGGTGTTGTTCACGCCGGGAATCTCGACGGGATACTGGAAGGCGAGGAAGAGGCCTTCGCGCGCGCGGTCCTCGGGCGGCAGCTCAATCAAGTCCTTGCCGTCGTAGGTCACGGAGCCGCCGGTCACATCGTAGCCTTTGCGGCCGGCGAGGACGTAGCCGAGCGTGCTCTTGCCGGAGCCATTCGGTCCCATGATGGCGTGGACTTCGCCGGGGCGGACGGTGAGGTTGATGCCCTTGAGGATTTGCTTGCCGTTGATGCCGGCGCTGAGGTTTTTGATTTCGATTAGTGGTTGGCTCATTGGGAAAGTGTTCAGTAATCAGTTTTCAGTGTTCAGTGGGCTGACACGGATTTCACGAATTCGCACGGATTGAATCCGTGATAATCCGTGTAATCCGTGTCTTCACCCCACGCTGCCATCCAAGCTCACGCCGAGAAGCTTCTGCGCTTCGACGGCGAACTCCATCGGCAGCTCGCGGAAGACTTCCTTGCAGAAGCCGTTCACAATCATGTTCACGGCGTCCTGCGTCTCGAGGCCGCGCTGGTTGAGGTAGAATATCTGGTCCTCGCCAATCTTCGATGTGCTGGCCTCGTGCTCGACCTGTGCGGTCGGGTTCTGCACGTCGATGTAGGGGAAAGTGTGCGCGCCGCATTTGTCGCCGAGCAGGAGCGAGTCGCACTGGGAGAAGTTGCGGGCGTTGGTGGCGCCTTTCATGATTTTCACCTGGCCGCGATAGCTGTTCTGGCCGCGCCCGGCGCTGATGCCCTTGCTGATGATGGTGCTGCGTGTGTTCTTGCCGATGTGAATCATCTTCGTGCCGGTGTCGGCCTGCTGGCAGTTATTCGTCAGCGCGACGGAGTAGAACTCGCCCTGCGAGTTGTCGCCTTGGAGGATGCAGCTCGGATACTTCCACGTGATGGCGGAGCCGGTCTCGACCTGCGTCCAGGAAATCTTCGAGTTCGCGCCTTTGCAGAGGCCGCGCTTGGTGACGAAGTTGAAGATGCCGCCCTTGCCTTCCTTGTCGCCGGGATACCAGTTCTGGACGGTGCTGTATTTGATTTGTGCGCTCTCCATCGCGACGAGTTCGACGACAGCGGCGTGGAGCTGGTTTTCGTCACGCATTGGGGCGGTGCAACCTTCGAGGTAGCTGACGTAAGCGCCCTCGTCCGCGACGATGAGCGTGCGCTCGAATTGGCCGGTGTTCGCGGCCTCAATGCGGAAGTAGGTGGACAGCTCCATCGGGCAGCGCACGCCCTTGGGGATGTAGCAGAAGGAGCCGTCGGTGAAGACGGCGGAGTTCAGCGCGGCGTAGAAGTTGTCCGTGTGCGGCACGACGGAGCCGAGATACTTCTGCACGAGTTCCGGGTGGGTGTGAACTGCCTCGGAGAAGGAACAGAAGATGATACCCTGCTTGGCCAGCTCGCCCTTGAAGGTGGTCGCGACGGACACGCTGTCCACCACGGCGTCCACGGCCACGCCGGAGAGACGCTTCTGTTCGTTGAGCGAGATGCCGAGCTTGTCGAAGGTCTTGCGCAACTCGGGATCCACCTCGTCGAGCGAGTTGAGCGACTTCTTCTGCTTCGGCGCGGAGTAGTAGCTGATGGCCTGATAATCCGGCTGCGTGTAGGTGACGTTCGGCCACTTTGGTTCGGCCATCGTCTGCCAGTGGCGGAAGGCTTTCAGCCGCCACTCGGTGAGCCACGCCGGCTCCTTCTTCTTGGCCGAGATGAAGCGGATGGTGTCCTCGCTCAAGCCCGGCGGGACGGTGTCGGACTCGATGTTCGTGACGAAGCCGTATTTGTAGTCGGAGGCGACGAACTGCTCGATGGTGTTGGTGGATTCGCTCATGGGAAATCACTTCGCCTTCGCCGCGCAGTCGGGGCAAAGGCCGTGGAGGTTGGTTTCAATCAGCTTCAACCGGAAGCCGCGCGGGAGTTTGATGCCGGCGTCCGCCGCTGAAATGGTCTGGAGGATGTCATAAACACTGCCGCACTCGTCGCAGTAAAAGTGCGAGTGGTCCTGCATGTTCGGGCAGTAGCGCGTCGCACCTCGGTCGAGCGTCACCTGCCGGACCATGCCGCACGTCACGAGCGCGTCGAGGCAGTTGTAAACCGTCGCCATGGAAATCTCCGGCATCTTGGACTTCGCGCGCATGAAGACCTGGTCAGCGGTCGGGTGGTCCATCTTTTCGCGGAGCACCTCGTGGACTTGTTGGCGCTGGGGCGTGAGTCGCAACCCGCTGTGGGCGAGTCGTTCGTTCAGGCTGTTTTCCGGCGGGGGTTTGGTCGCAACCGCATTCATGGGGGCGGACGGTAGCGTGGCGACCTCTCGCGTCAAGATTTAGAATTATTCTAAATTGAGCCGACGTGTGTTTGCTCATCCAAACGAACCAGCCTCGTTTGAGGCTGGATTCCGCCCGAGCCCACGGCTAAAGAACACCCCGACCTATTATGAAACTCGCCATTACCTGTTGCCTCCTCGTCGTCCTCGTCTCCGCTGGCTGCCGAAGAAAGGCCACGCCGACCAGTTCCGTTCCGTCGGAGCCTTCCTCGCCTACAGCCCCGAAGGGAGAGTCCACTCCGGCACCAGCAGTTCCCGGCGAACCAGCCAACGCAGCTGCAGTTGGAAAAAACGAGTTTGAACGGCGGCTTTACGGTGGAAACCCGCAGGAGACGCTGCGGGCCCTCAATCAACTCGTCGAAGGATGGCAGATGTCGAAGCCCACGCCGCTAACTAGTTTGGAGCAATTGGTGTCGGCGGGGGCGATGCCGAGGATTCCTACCGCGCCAGCCGGGCAGCGATACGCCATTGACCCAAAAACAAAGATGGCTGTCCTGACGAATTAGCCAGTAAAACCAACTTTGCATGCAGTGCGGCGTCAGAACTCGTCCCACAATGCGCGGCTGTCGCCTTGGGGAAACTGAAAACCCATTTCGCTTGGCTTGAGGCCCTCCGCGTGACCGTCAACAAACATTGACATGGCCCGACCGTTGTAGCGGGCGATGACCCGTTCGTTGTTGACCGGGTTATCGTAGCAGCAGCCGTTGATGGGAGTGCGAAACAGCTGAACACCAGTATTTGGATTCACCGCTTGCCAGGTATCCGGATCGGCGGTGGCAGGCGGCGCGGCGGCCATTTTGGCTGAATCGGCAAAGAGAATGGATGCGGAAGGCTTGGCCACTTGAAGCTCCCGTATCTTACCGGTGGGGGGATTGATCCCGGTGGTGTTCGCATTCCAAAAGCCAAGATTCGGATGGTTCATGCCGATGCCCAAGTTGGTGACTCCGGGGGAACGGAAAAGCTGCGGGTCGCTGCCGGTGTATTTCGCAATCAAGTCCGGCCACCAAGTGACCCGCAACGGGAGTGGATTCCCATTTGGGACGATATTGGGCAGCACCGGAGAGCCTTGCAGCCCCAAGGACACAATCAAGTCGTCATGATCGCCTGAATACAGCTTCGCGCCCGTGGAAATCTGTCGCGCATTGCTCAACGCCTTTGTGTATTTGGCTTTAACCTTCGCCTTGGCAAGCGCCGGCAAGAGCATCCCAGCCAGGATCGCGATGATGGCGATGACGACCAGCAATTCGATGAGGGTGAATCCCGCGCGCGTATGATGTTTGGCTGACTGCATAAAGACTGGCGTTGCGAACTGAATGCGCTCTTCTGACGTGTTTGTCAAACGTGGGCTTCGGACTTCTTCTGGAATTGAACTGGATTCCCGGCCGCCTCCCGCCGCACTTTGCGCCGTGCCCAAGTGGCTCAAGTTCATCCTCGGGCTGCTCCTGCTGCCGCTGTGCGCGGGGGCGCTGCCGGCGTTGGTGAACGTCGTGCGCGTAAGCGGCGGGGCGTCGGAAGTCTGGGTGCCGCTGGGGGCTGGCGCGGCGTGCTGGCTGGTCGTGTTCGCGCTGCTGCCCAAGCCGATGTGGATCTACGTGGTCGGGCATGAACTGACGCACGTCGTGTGGTCGTGGCTCTTCGGCGGCAAGGTGAAGAAGTTCAAGGCCACCTCTCAAGGCGGCGAGGTGGTCATCACCAAGTCCAACTTCCTCGTCGCGCTCGCCCCGTATTTCTTTCCGCTCTACGCGGTGCTGGTGGTGCTGGTGTTCCTCGCCGGTCATCTCATCTGGGGCTGGGCGCGGTGGACGCCGGGCTTCCACCTGCTGCTCGGCGCGGCCTACGCCTTCCACCTCACGCTGACATGGGAGATTCTCAAGACGCGGCAATCGGACATCACCGGGCAGGGCTATCTCTTCTCCGGCGTCATCATCTTCCTCGGCAACGTGCTCGTGCTGCTGCTGGGCATCCCGCTGCTCACGGGCCAAGGCCGCCTGCTCACCGTGCTCGGCTGGTGGCTGGAAGCGACGGGGGTGGTGCTGAAGCGGTTGAGCGCGCTGCTTTGAAGTAGGTCAGTGCGTCTCGCCTGACATCCATCCCAATGAATACCGCTTGAGCGGAAGCTCGCTTGTCAGTGGGACAGGCGGGACGCGCTGTCCTACGTTGCAGAGCGCCACGCGTCTGCTTAATCTTCACCCAGCCATGAAACGACTTTTGCAGACGCTTCTTCTGCTCGCCTTCACCACCGTCGCCGTCTCCGCCGCGCCCGCCGACATCTTCGCGCGCACCAACCTCGTCGCCTGGTGCATCGTGCCGTTCGACTCGAAGAAGCGCGGACCCGCCGAGCGCGCGGAGATGGCGGCCAAGCTCGGCTTCAAGCACATCGCCTACGACTGGCGCGCGGAGCACGTCGCGGAGTTCGAGACGGAGATTCTGGAATACAAGAAGCGCGGCCTCGACTTCTTCGCCTTCTGGTCCACGCACGAGGAGGCGTTCAAGCAGTTCGCCACACACAACCTCCGCCCGCAAATCTGGATGACCGTCCCCAGCCCCGCCGGCGCGACGCAGGCCGAGCGCGTGGAAAAGGCGGCGGCGCAACTGCTCCCCTCCGCCGAGCGCGCACGCAAGGCCGGCAGCCTGTTCGGCCTCTACAACCACGGCGGCTGGGGCGGCGAACCGGAGAACATGGTCGCCGTCTGCGAGTTGCTCCGCTCCAGGCACGGTGCGACCAATGTCGGCATCATCTACAACCAGCACCACGGTCACGACCACGCGGACCGTTTCGCCGCCGCGCTCGCCGCGATGAAGCCGCACTTGCTCTGCTTGAACCTCAACGGCATGACCCGCGACGGCGAGAAGCGCGGGCAGAAGATTCTCCCGCTCGGCTCCGGCGAACTCGACCTCACGTTGCTGAAAGTCATCCGCGACTCCGGCTATCGCGGCCCCATCGGCATCATCGGCCACACTCAAGACGACGTGGAGCAACGCCTGCGCGACAACCTCGACGGCCTCGACTGGCTCCTGCCCCAGCTCGATGGGAAGCCGGCGGGCCCCAGGCCGAAGTATCGCACTCTGGCAGCCGTCCCCCTCACCCCATCCC
>JBEBFV010000025.1:0-24771 GCA_040081795.1 Limisphaerales bacterium
GCGGACCGGTGCGCGGAAGAAGCGGCCCGTCACGCGCGCGGGGAAGCCATCTGTCGGCAGCACGCCGTTCAGCGCGGCGACGTCCTTCACGCGCACCCGGCGATGACGATGGCCGGCGAGCCACGAGGGCGAAGTGTTTGGCAGCGGCTGCCACGGCAGCCCGTTGTCCGGCTTCCATTGCCCGGCCTCGAAATCCGCCAGCGCCATCATGCGCAAGTGGCCGACCTCCGTGGCCTCGACTTGCAGCAGCAGCTTGCGGGAGTTCGCAGCGCCTCCACGCGATGGATCGAGCACGGAATCCATCGCGCCGTCCGGGGTGCCGCCGCCCGGCAGTCGCGCCGCCAGCGGAGTGCCGAGAAATCCGCGTGGCACCAGCACGAACACCACGACCATCACGGCGAGAACTGCGAATGAGGCGGCGATCCCGACACGCGGCAGCTTCGTCGCCGCGCCCGATTCTCCTGCGAAATTCTCTGCTTCCAACTCCAGCAGCGCCTTCGGCAACAGCACGAGTGTCGCGAGGAGAATGAGGATGAACCGGTAGTCGAGGATGACGGTGCAGGCCACCGCGAGATGTCCGCTGGCGACGATGAGCGAGAAGAGTTTTTCGCGCCGGTCGAGCGGGCGCAGGAGCCGCAGCAGTTGCAGCAGCGTCAAGCCGTGACCCACCGCGAAGTGCGCGCTGACGCCGAACGCTGGCGCGAGCTGCCATGCGAGCACGCCGCCGAGCAGGATCGCCGTCATGTCCGCCATCTGGCCCAGCCGCACGGGCCGGCGTGGCAGAGCCAGACAGGCCGCCCACAGCAGCGCGCCCAGCAGCGGCATCACCACGTCGTCCCACGACAGACCCTGGCAAATCAGGCCCAGCAGGATGAGTTGGTGGCGGGCGCTCTTCACTCGACCACCTCCATGCCGCGCTCGCGATACCGCCAGACCGCTGCGCCGCTGAAGTCTTCACGGGACGGCAGGTTTGCGGGCAGATAAACGCTCACGCTGCGACCGCGCTGCCTTAGCCCCGCCACCGCTTCGCCCACAGCGGTGTTGGACTGTGTGAGCACGAGATGCACGGCGCTCTTCACAGAGAGCCGCTCGAACGCGCCGCGCAGCCGCTCCGCCGATAAGCCCTGCGGCTCGGCTGTCAGGCGCGCGAGGCGGTCGAGGATTTCGTGGCCGTCCGCGAAGGGCGGAATCACGTCCGGTTCCAGCGCCGCGAGGTCCAGCCACTCGACGTGATGCCCGGCGTCCAGCGCGGCGAAGACCAGCGAGCCAGCCGCGCGCACGGCGGCGTCGAAGACCTTCGGTTCGCCGGAGGAGCCGCAGTCGAGCACAACCGCGACGCGCCCGGAAAGCTCCTCATCGAAGACCTTGACCATCAGGCCAAGGCCTTTTGCGCTGCTCGCCCAGTGGATTTGCCGGAGCGAATCGCCGGCCTGGTGCGGTCGCACGCCGCTGAACTGGTCGCCTGCGCCCGTCTGCCGGTGGCCGCGAAATTTCCCGCCGACCATCACGTCGAAGCCCGCCGCGCGCGGCGATGGCACGGGATAAACCGCCGGATGCACCACGACCTCTCCCGCGAGCGCGAGCCGCCGCGCGACGCGCACGAGGCCGAACGGAAATGCCGTCACCAGCCGGAGTTGGTCATGCGCGAAGACCCCGCGCCGATGGAACTGCAACTCGGGGACAACGCTCATCTCCGCGCCCGCACCGAGCTGTGGCAGCTTGAACAGGCAGCCCGCCGCTGACTCTGCCGTGACAAGCGCGACAGAGGAACGGCTCGCGTTGCGCGCGTGCCAGGGCTGGTTGAGGCGCTGCCCTTCGACGACTTGAGCCGTGCCGGGCGCGACGACATCCAGCCTGCGCACCGCGCGCCACGCCGAGACTGTGTTCACCATGAAGCAGCCCAGAAGAATGCCTGCCGGCACCAGGAGCAGGCCGGATTGCGAGGTGATGGACGCGCCGTAGAGCAGCACGACGATGCCGAGAAAGAGCCAGCCCGTCGCGGTGATGCGCGCACTCATGCTCGATGATCTTCTCCCTCTCCCCCACCGAGGGAGAGGGCCGGGGTGAGGGGGAACGGCGTGCAGCAGTTCGTGAGGGTTGGAAATGAAGCGCGGCCCTCCGCACGATCCTTGAAATCGAACGCTGACTTTGCGCCGCAGCCCGCCCCCTCACCCTGCCCTCTCCCCCGGTGGGGGAGAGGGTGGAAGACTCCGGCCCCGCCGCACCTGCTGTTCGCCATCGAGTGCTGCGGCGCATGCGGCTTCACAGCTTCGCAATCTCCTCGCGCAGCGTTGCGAGGTCGGGGTCGTTCAAGGCGAGCTGCTTGATCTCGTCACGCTCGCCGCGTGCGATGGCCTTGCGCAGCCACTGGTGTGCCTCGGTCGGGTTGCCTAGCTGGCAGGCGTAGCAGGCGAGGTTGTAGGGAATCAAACTTGCCTCCGGAAATTTCTTCACCGCCGGCAGCAAAGCCTCGCGCGCCTCCAGCGTGCGACGCAGCTCGTGGAGACTGTAGCTGCGGTCCACCCAGCCGGACATCCGCTCAGGCGCGGCGATCAGCTCCAGCTCCGCGACGCGCAGCGCCTCGTCCCAGTGCTGCTCCGCCGCGTGGATGCGCCACCAGACTTCCAAGACTTCCGGGTGGGCGGCGTTCGTGGTCGAGACTTGCAGAAGCTCCGCGCGCGACTCCCCGGCCGCGTGCAGGTCCAGCCAGCCCAGCGCCGCGTTGACCAAATGTTTGTCCGGGTAGCCCAGCGCGCTCATACAGAGGAATTAACCCCGCGCGGCCCGCTTGGCAAAAATCTTTTCTGTGCTGGGGCCAGCGACTAGAACCTCGCCATGCGCTTCCAACCATGGCGAACGTCCAACATCCAACGTTCAACATCCAACGCTCAAAGCCCGAAGTCGTCCGGCCACCATTCGCCCGTTGGAAGTTGGAAGTTGGGCGTTGGACGTTGGACGTTTCCCCTTTTCCTCCTCAGTGCCTTCGTGGCGACCAGCCCCGCCGCCTCGTTTCCCACCAACGCCATCCCCACGTTCGCCGCGCTGCGTTCGAATCTGACCGCGCGCGTCGAGCATCCGCGCCTGGTCGCCGCGCAGCTCGGGGTGAAAGTCATCTCACTCGACACGGGCAAGACGATCTTCGAGCACAACGCGGGCAAGCTCCTCAAGCCCGCGTCCAACGCCAAGCTCTACTCCGGCGCGCTCGCGCTGGACCGCCTCGGCCCGCAGTTCCGCATCCGCACCTCGTGCTACTCCGCCGCAAAGCCGGACGCCGACGGCACGCTGGCAGGCGACCTCACGGTCTTCGGACGCGGCGACTTCTCGATGGCCGCGCGCTTCAACAGCGGTGACCACGCGAAGTCTCTTGAGCCGCTCGTCAACGCGCTGGCTGCGGCCGGGGTGAAGCGCATCGCCGGTGATCTCGTTGGCGACGAAAGTTTCTTCCGTGGCCCGCCGTTCGGCAGCGCGTGGACGTGGGACGACTTGAACTATTACTACGGCGCGGAAGTCTCCGCGCTCACGCACGAGGACAACGTCGTGGACTTGGTCTTCAAGCCCGCCGCCACGCTGGGCCAACCGGTCACGTTCACCGCGAAGCCGGCGACGCAGTTCCTCCAGTTCATCAACCGCACGACCACGGGGACCAACGGCGGCAAGCGGAGCGTCGAGCTGTATCGTCCGCTGGCGCAGAACACGGTTTACCTCCACGGCTCACTGCCCGCCGATGACAAGGGCCTGGCCGACGCGATGCCCGTGCCGCGTCCTGCGCTGTGGTTTCTCACGCAGCTTCGCGAGGCGCTGGCCAGACGCGGCATCACCATCACCGGCCAGCTCCGCACGCGCGACTGGCTCGCCGCCGAGGCCGCGCCGGTGGACTACGCGCGGCAGGTGGAAGTCGCGTTCACCGAGTCGCGCCCGGTGAGCGAGCTGGTTGAGAAGATGATGAAGCCGTCGCAGAATCTTTACGCGCAGTTGCTGTTGCTTCAGGTCGGCGCGCGCACGGCGAAGCCCGGCCAGACCACGGAGGACGCGGGCTTGTCGGAGATGCAGAAGTTCCTCGCCGAGGCCGGCGTGAGGCGCGGCTCCGTGCTGCTCGAAGAAGGCGCGGGCCTCTCGCGCGGCTGCCTGCTGATGCCGGACGCTACGGTCCAGCTCCTGCGCCACATGGACCAGCATCCTGCCGCAGCGGCCTACCGCGCGTCGCTGCCCATCGCGGGTGTGGACGGCTCGCTCAAGTCGCGCTTCCACGGCACCCCCGCTGAACGCAACGTCCTGGCCAAGACTGGGAGCCTCCGCTACGTCAGCAGCCTCAGCGGGCACGTCACGACGGCCGCGAAGGAGCGCCTCATCTTCAGCTTCATGCTGAATGCCTACACCGGCACTATGGTGAGCGGCCGCGAGGTGATTGATGAGCTGGCCGTGCTGCTGGCGAACTTCAGCGGGCGGTCGGAGTGACGGCTACCACGTCAGGATTTCCTCCCGCAGCGGCGCGAGGTCGGAGTCGGCGAGGGCCATTTGCTTGAGAGCTTCGCGGGTCTTGTGTTTCCCAGCGGCTTCGCGAGCGCGGCCGAGCCAGTGACGTGCGGCGTCGAGGTTTCCCATCTGGCAGGCGTAGCACGCGAGGTTGTAGGGGACGATGGTCTCGTCGGGGAACAACTCAACCGCCGGGCGCAGCGCGTCCCACGCGGCTTGAAGTCCGCCTCCGTCCCTGCGGCGCGCGGCGTAGGCGCGGTGGACCCAGCCGTTGACGTCGCCGGGGAAGGCTTGCACGAGCAGCTCGGCGACGGTGTGGGCCAGCGCCCAACGGTGCTGGTGCGCGTGGAGCTGCCAGAGAGCTTGCAGGACGAGCGGATGCGCCTGGGCAGCGGGCGAGAGCTGGGCAAGCTCGGCTTCGGCCTCGGCGGGCAGATTGAGTTCCAGCCAGCCCTCGGCGGCGCGAACGAGATGAACGTCGAGCGCTTCGAGCGGCGGGGGCGGCGGCGCGTTCACTCGCGCAGGCTGACTTTGTCGGCACCGGGGAAGTCAGCGGGAACTTTCTGCGTGACCTTGCCGGTGACGGCCCACTCCGCACCGCGCTGGAAGGTGACGATGAAGCCGACGCATTGCTGTGCCTCATGTTTGCCGCCGCCGGCATGGCCGAGAGCGGTGTGGAAGACACGGCCCTTGCCAAACGTGGTGGTCATCAGCATCGGCTCGTGGCGGTCGGTGCCCTTCTTCGCCGCGTCGGAGAAGGCGGTGGCGAGCACGGTGAGATTCTCCGCCGGGCCGCGCAGACGGTCGTAGAGCTCATCCTGCGCATGCATCCACTTCGCGGGCAGGCCGGCCATGATAGGATGTTGCGGCTCGCGTGTCTCAACGACGAAGGCGTGTTGCGGACCGTGGCTGCCGCCGCGACCGGGCGCGATGTCCTTGATGACCTTCGCGGCCTTCGCCTCCCAATAGACATAAGGGCCGGACTTCTCGCTGCGTCCGCCCCAGCCGCCGAGGCCGATCATCTGGTTGTAGGCCGGCCAGTTGGGAAAAGAGTTGTTCGCCGCGTGAACGCTGACGAACGCGCCGCCGCCGCGAACGAAGTCCTCGAAAGCCGTCTGAGTTTCCTTCGACCAGTCCTGACCGTTGTAGTTTGAGACGACGAGTTTGTATTTCTTAAACTCGGGCTTGAAGGCGGACATGTCGCCCTTGTTGTCCGGCGTGGTGGCGACGTCCACCTCGAAGAGACCAGTCTGTTCCAGATACAGCTTCAGGTGCGGCGTGGTGCCCTTCCAGTCGTGGTTGTTCTGGCCGTCCACGATGAGCGCCTTGATGGCGGCTTGGGATGTGGCGGCCAGCAATAGGGCGCAAAGCAGAACCAAGACACGAAGCAGAGTTTTCATGGGCGTTAAGTGTGACGGGAGGCAGCGCGCGCGGCAAGTGCGGGCAACGGACGTTTCTCCGATTGCACCGGCCTTGCCCGCCCGGTAAGTTGCCGCCCCTGATTTATGACGCTGACTGAAAAACTCCTCGCCCGCGCCGCCGGCAAAGCTTCCGTGCAGGCGGGCGACAACATCTGGGTGAAGGCCGATGTCCTGATGACGCACGACGTGTGCGGGCCGGGGACCATCGGCGTCTTCAAGCGCGAGTTCGGCAAGACCGCCAAGGTCTGGGACAAGCAGCGTGTCGTCATCATCCCCGACCACTACATTTTCACCGCCGACTCGATGTCCAACCGCAACGTGGACATCCTCCGCGACTTCGTCCGCGAACAGGGGTTGCCCTACTTCTACGACGTGATTGATGACCCGAACGGCTCGTGGAAGTTCGATGCCTCGAAGGGCAACACCAAGCGCCAATACGGCTCGAACTACGCCGGCGTCTGCCACACCGCGCTGCCCGCCAAGGGCCACACGCGCCCCGGCGAAGTGCTCTTCGGCACCGACTCGCACACCTGCATGGCGGGCGCGTTCAACGAGTTCGCCACCGGCATCGGCAACACCGACGCGGGCTTCGTGCTGGGCACGGGCAAGCTGCTCATCAAAGTGCCGGAGACGATGCGCTTCCGCCTCGAAGGCAAGCTACAGCCCGGCGTGATGGCGAAGGATGTCATCCTCCACTGCATCGGCGAGATCGGCTTCGACGGCGCGACGTATCGCGCGATGCAGTTCGACGGCCCAGGCATCGCCGGCCTCTCGATGGACGACCGCATGACCATCGCGAACATGGCCATCGAGGCCGGCGGCAAGAACGCCATCTTCGAGTTCGACGCCCGCACCGCCGAATACGTGGACGCCCGCACCCGCCTCAATGGCACCAAGTCCAGCTACGAACCCGTCGAGGTGGACCGCGACCAGAAGTTCGTTTACGAGACGGTCATTGACCTCAGCAAGCTGGAGCCGACCGTCGCCTGTCATCCCGACCCCGGCCAGCGCAAGACGGCGAAGCAGATGAACGGCATGAAGCTGGACCGTGCCTACGTCGGCTCCTGCACCGGCGGCAAGACCAGCGACTTCGTCGAGTTCGCGCGCGTGCTGCGCGGACACAAGGTCACGATTGACACCTTCGGCGTGCCCGCGACGCCGGACATCGTGCATGAGTTGCAAACCACGCGTTGGGGCAACGAAACCATCTGGCAAATCCTCGAAGCCGCCGGTGTGCGCATGACGGAAAACGCCGGCTGCTCCGCTTGTCTCGGCGGCCCGGTGGACACCTTCGGCCGCATGAATCAGGGCGGCCTCAAGTGCATCAGCGCCACGAACCGCAACTTTCCCGGCCGCATGGGCAGCAAGGAAAGCGAAGTCTATCTCGCGAGCCCCGCGACCGTCGCCGCCAGCGCCATCACGGGCCGGGTGACGGACCCAAGGGAGTATCTTACGAACTGAACGCCAGCCATGACCCCGCAAGCCGCCCTCGCCGCGCAGATTGAGCGCTACCGGCAGATGACGCGGGAGCAACGGGTGGCTATCGCCCTCGGCTTGCACGCACTCTCGTGCGACATGGCCCGCATGGGCATCCGCCGCCAGCACCCGCAGGCGGATGCGGCCGAGGTGAACCGGCTGCTGCGGAAGCGGCTGGAACTGGCGCGCGACCTGTGATTCAGGTTCATGTCCCGCACGCTCCACGAAATCATCCCCGTTCTCCAGACCGCCATCGGCCCGGTCATCCTCATCTCCGGCGTGGGCATGCTCTTGCTCGTGATGACTGGCCGCTTCGGGCGCATGATTGACCGCGCGCGCGTGCTTTCGCGCGAACTGGACAGCGCCGACGCAACCCATGCCGCCAACATCCGCGCGCAGATTGCCATCCTCTTCCGCCGCGCGCGCTGCATGAAGTTCGGCCTCGCCCTGGCCTCGGTCAGCGTGCTGCTGGCGGCACTGCTGGTCATCCTGCTCTTTGCCACCGCGCTGCTGGAGCGCGAGTGGTCGCTGCTGGTCATCGGGACGTTCGCTGGTTCGCTGGTCTGCCTCATCGGCGCGGTGCTGGCCTTCCTCTACGACATCCATCTCTCGCTCGTCGCGCTGAAGCTGGAACTGGGCGGCAAGTTTTCCGACGTTGGCTGATTCTCTTGAACTGCGAGTTGAACTGCGAGTTTGCCAAAGCCCGGCCGTCCCCTGACATTCCGCCCCGCTTACTAAAACCATGCTGACTCAAGAAGCCATCCTCGACGCGCTCAAGGCCGTGAAATATCCCGGCTACTCGCGCGACATCATTTCGTTCGGACTCGTCAAACATGTCGCCGTCAACAACGGCGCGGTGAACGTCCGCCTCGAACTCACTTCGCCAAACGCGGAAGCCGCCCGCATCGTGAAGACAGAGTGCGAGAACGTCATCCGCGCCCAGCCCGGCGTCACTCACGTCTTCGTCGAGATGAAGCAGCCCGCCGCGACTGCCGCCGCTCCCGGAGCGGCTCCCGGCGGCGCGTTCCAGAACCAGAACAAAGTCCCCGGCATCAAGCGCATCGTCGCCGTGGCCAGCGGCAAGGGCGGCGTGGGCAAATCCACCTGCTCCGTGAACCTCGCCTGCGCCCTCACCCACCTCGGCGCGCGCGTCGGCCTGCTGGACTGCGACATCTACGGCCCCAGCATCCCGCTCATGATGGGCATCCACCAGCGCCCCGTGGTGAGCGACGACGAAAAGCTCATCCCGCCCAGCAACCACGGCATCAAGCTCATGAGCATGGGCTTCCTCCTCACCGACGACCAGCCGGTCATCTGGCGCGGCCCGATGATTCAGAAGACCATCCAGCAGTTCATCACGCAGGTGGAGTGGGGCCAGCTCGACTACCTGCTCGTGGACCTCCCGCCCGGCACCGGCGACGCCCAGCTCTCTCTCTGCCAGACCGTGCCGCTGGATGGCGGCGTCATCGTCACCACCCCGCAGGAGGCCTCGCTCGGCGTCGTGCGCAAGGGCATCGCGATGTTTCAGAAGGTGAACGTGCCGCTCCTGGGCATCGTGGAGAACATGAGTTACTTCATCGCCCCCGGCGGCCAGCGCGTGGAAATCTTCGGCCACGGCGGCGGCCGCGCGGAAGCCGAGCGGCAACAAATCCCCTTCCTCGGCGAAGTCCCGCTCTTCCTCGAAATCCGCGAAGGCAGCGACAAAGGCATTCCCGTCGCCGTCTCCCACCCGGCGGACCCGCAAGGCGAGCCCTTCATCCAAATCGCCGAGGCGCTGCGACAGAAGCTGGGCTAGAGCGCCCTTTCCAATCTGTGGCGGCGCTCTGTGAGCGCCGTGGCTGCGCGTGGACCATTTCAGGGACGGCGGTTGCCAGCCGCCGTGACGTGACCTAGACAAAGCGTCTCACGGCTTCACGTTGAGGAATGCATCCAACACCGTGCGCGCGTGCTGCGCGGAACGGTGCAGCGCGCCATGGCCCTCCTGCGGGTCTTCGATGGCGGTCACGACGGTCGCGCCTTGCTCCTTGAGCCACGCCGCGGCGCTTCTCATGCCGGGGATGCCGTCGCGGCCGGGGTTGGGATCGCGCCCTCCGGCCACGGTGATCCAGCGCGTGCCTTGCAGCGGACGCTGGCCAAACGCGCCGCTCACAATCGCCCGCGTGGGCGGGTAGTCGAGGCCCACGCCGCCGGAGTTCGCCACCACGAGCGAGAAGTATCGCTTGCCGCGCCCGGCATCGAGCGCGGCCACGGCATAGGAGTTCGCCGAGCCGCGGCTGAAGCCGTGCAGCATCGCGGTGCCCGGCTGGACGCCGAGCTTTTGCAGCGCGGTGTCAATCTCCTGGTAGAGCTGCTGCGGCGCGTAGTAGGCGTCCGTCCGGTCGCCCGCGCCGAGCCACCACTGCACGCACACGAGGCCCACCTCGCGGCCCTTCACATGCGGATGCCAGAGCGCGAGGTCGTCCGTGGCGAAGCCCTGCGTGCCGTGCAGCGACACGATCCAGCGCTTCGGCTCCGGCACCGCGCGCCACACGACGAGGAAGCTCTGCCCGTCCGAGGTGGGCACGAAGTCCGGCTTGAGCTTCGCGGCATCCGCGAACCAGCGGCCGCCCTGGGCCTTGCGGAACAACTCCGCCGCGCGCCCGGTGAGCGCCGGCTCGGCAGCGGTGGCAGAAAGGCAGAGGCAAGCGAAGGCAATGAGCAATAGAATGAGCTTCTTCATAAAGTGTGGCCGGTGATGGAGCACTTGGGCACATCGGTAAGGTTCGTGCCCGGTGAATAGCGTCCGCCATCAGGACAGATGGGGAGCACGCTGCCCTTGAGATAGGCCAGCAACGTCGTGTCGCTCAACGAATAGGTGTCGGTGGCTGTCTTTTTGTTTTCCAAGGACCACTGCTGCACCGCGCCGTCAATTTGTTTCAAGTTGACCATACACGGATTCTTGGCACGTGTGGCGCGTGCCTTGATAAAGTTGGGAAGGGCGACCGCTGCCGCAAGCGCAAGGAACACAGCCAAGCCCACCCAGAACAGCCAGCTTGAACCGGACTCTTCTGAATTATCGTCTTCCATCTTCGTGCCTCACACATTGTTCCACGGCGCGCGGTTCTCGCGGCTGCGGAGTTTGTTCGCCTCGGCGTCGCCGATGAACTCCTCCTTCGCCGGGTTCCACTTGAGCGGGCGGCGCAGCCAGTAGCCGATGTTGCCGAGCTGGCAGACTTGCGCGGTGCGCGCACCGATCGCCACGTCGGCCACGGGCTTCGCGCGGGTCTTGATGCAGTCCACCCAGTTCTGCTTGTGGCTCGCGGCGATGGCGGGCAGATGAAAATCCTTTTCGCCGAGCGGCGTTTCGAGAATGGACTTGGGCGTGGACTCGATGCCCTTGCGGTCCACGTAGATGGTGCCCAGCTCGCCCTCGAAGGTCGTGCCGCTCGGGCCGCCGTGGAACATCTCGATGCCGTTCGCATAGACGAAGCGCAGGCCTGTGTCGCCACTAGCGGGCGGGTGGATCTCCACCGGGCCGGAGTCGTCCATGCCCAGCGCCCATTGCGCGATGTCGAAGTGGTGCGCGCCCATGTCGGCGAGGCCGCCGCACGCGTATTCCCGGTAGTTGCGCCACGCGGGGAAGTGCTTGTGGATGTCGAGCGGGCAGAGGACTTGGTTGAAGGCGCGTTCCGGCGACGGGCCGTTCCACAAGTCCCAATTGACTCCGGCGGGCACCGCCTCGGCCGGAAGGTCGCACGGCTTCGCCGGGCCGCCGACGCCCACGCGCACGGTCTTCACCTTCCCGATGCGTCCGCTGCGGACGAATTCCACGGCCTGGCGGAAGTAGCCCTTGAACTCCGTGCGCTGCTGGCTGCCGGTCTGGAAGACGATGTTGTTCTCCCGCGCCGCGTTCACCATCGCGCGGCCCTCGGCGATGGTGAGCGAGAGCGGCTTTTCGCAATACACGTCCTTCTTCGCGCGCGCGGCGAGGATCGCGGGGATGGCGTGCCAATGGTCCGGCGTGGCGATGCACACGGCGTCAATGTCCTTGCGAGGGATCAGCTCGCGGAAGTCGCCGTAGGCCGCGCAGCCCTTGTAAGCGCCGGACTCCTTGTCCTTCGCGTAGCTCTTGTGGACGCGTTCGACGGCGTCGTCGAGCCGGCCCTTGTGGACATCGCACAACGCGACGACCTGCACGTCCGCCATGCCGAGGAAGCCGCCGAGATGGCCACGGTTCATCATGCCGATGCCGATGAGGCCGAGGTTGATTCTGCCATTCGGCCCGGAGCCGGACTTGGCGGCGGCCCAGACGTGCGAGGGCAGGAGCATCGGCGCGGCAGAAGCGGCGAGCGTGGCTTGGAGAAACGAGCGGCGAGTGTTGGTGCGGTGGTTCATGGGCGCATTGAAGCAAAGCGCTCGGTGGTGGGCCAGCCTGAATCCCGCGCCGGTCGGGCCGTCCATTGCTGCGCACATGAAATCTTTGCCCGTCCTGCTCATCGCCCTTTGCGCACTGCCTGCCTTCGCCGAGAACTGGCCCGGCTGGCGCGGTCCGCGCGGCGACGGCACGAGCTTGGAGAAGAATGTGCCTGTGAAATGGAGCGGAACGGAGAACGTGTTGTGGAAGACGCCGCTGGCCATCGGCCACGCCTCGCCCATCGTGTGGGGCGACCGCCTGTTAATCGTCGAGGCCGTCGCAGACTCCGAAGGCCGCAACTTGCTCTGCCTCGACAAGCACTCCGGAAAAATCCTCTGGTCGCAGACCGTCGTGAAGTCGCCGCTCGAGAAGAAGCACCGCGAGAACAGCCACGCCTCCAGCACGCCGGCCACCGACGGCAAGCTCGTCTATGTCGCGTTCCTCGACGTGCAGGACATGGTCGTGGCGGCCTATGACTTCAGCGGCAAGCAGCAGTGGCTCGCGCGGCCCGGCGTCTTCAAGAGCGTCCACGGCTTCTGCACCTCGCCCATTCTGCATAAAGACAAAGTCATCGTGAATGGCGACCACGACGGCGAGAGTTACCTCGCTGCGCTCGACAAGGCCACGGGAAAGACGCTCTGGAAGGTGCCGCGCGCGAACAAGACCCGCAGCTATTGCGCGCCGCTCATCCGCACACTCTCCGGCCGCACGCAGATGATTCTCGCGGGCGACAAGTCCACGGCGAGCTACGACCCCGACACCGGGAAGCTCCACTGGTATTTCAAAGGCCCGACTGAGCAATACGTCGCCTCGCTCGTTTACAACGAGAAGGCCGACCTGCTCTTCCTCACCGCCGGTTTCCCGCAGCATCACCTGCTCGGCCTGCGACACAACGGCAAGGGCGACCTCGGCGACATCTACCACCACGCGGAGATCACCCACCCGCAAGTTGCTTGGCACCACACCAAGGCCAGCATGGTTTCCTACGTGCCTTCGCCCATCAGCGAGGGCGACTACTTCCTCGTCGTGGGCGACCAAGGCCACGCGAACTGCCTCGTCGCGAAGACCGGCGAGCCGCTGTGGTCGGAGAAGATCGGCCGCAGCCACGCCTCGCTCGTCTCCGCGAACGGTCTGGTATATTTCCTCAACGACGATGGCGTGGCCTTCGTGGTGAAGCCCGGTCGGACCTACGAGCTGGTCGCGAAGAACGAGCTGGGCGAGCCGACCTACGCCTCGCCCGTCATCAGCGACGGCAAGCTCTACCTGCGCGGCGACAAGCACCTCTTCTGCATCGGCACTGGCGCGGCGAAGACGGCGCAACGGTAGGGACGTGTTCCACTGTAGCGGCGGTCTGTGACCGACGAGTTTGGGCCGGTTCTCGCGTTTCGTTCGGCGCTCATAGAGCGCCGCTACAGAAGCAGCGGCCAAATTTCACCTTCCCAGCCGCGATCGTGTTGGTAGCTTCAGCCTGTCACCGAAACGCAACGCGCTCACACCATGTCCACCCTCACCCGTCGTTCCTTCCTCCGAAACTCCTCCGCATTCGCGGCCACTGCCGCGTCGCTGCACATCACCAGCGGCGTGCGCGCGCAAAGCCCGAACAGCAAGTTCACCGTCGGCCTCATCGGCCCGGGCGGCATGGGCACCGGGCATCTCAAGACGCTCGTGAAGAACGACGCGGTGGACCTTGCCTACGTGTGCGACGTGGACCAGACCCGGCTCGCTACTGCCGTTAAGAATGCCGAGGACGCCGGTCGCAAAGCGCCCAAGGCCGTCACCGACATGCGCCGCATTCTGGAAGACAAGTCCGTGGACGCGGTCTTCATCGCGACGCCGGATCATTGGCACGCGCCCGCCACGCTCCTCGCCTGCGACGCCGGCAAGCACGTCTATGTCGAGAAGCCCGGCTCACACAACATCCGCGAGGGCCGGATGATGATCGAGGCCGCGCGCCGGACAAAACGCGTCGTGCAAGTCGGCACCCAGACGCGCAGCTCGGCACACATGATGGAGGGCACGGCGAAGGTCCGCAGCGGAGCCATCGGTGACGTGCTTGCCTGCCGCGTTTGGAACAGCCAGCGTCGCCGGAATATCGGCAAGGCCCAGCCGTCCGCCCCGCCCGCGCACCTGGACTTCGACACCTGGGTTGGCCCCGCGCCGATGGTGCCCTACAAGACCACGCTGCTGCACGCCGTGTGGCGGTGGTATTACGCCTTCGGAGCCGGCGACATGGGCAACGATGGCGTGCATGACATTGATGTCGGGCTGTGGGGCCTGGATGTCGGCTTCCGGCATCCGAACCGCATCGCGGCGCTGGGCGGCAAGTATTTCTTCGACGACGACCAACAGTTCCCCGACACGCAGACGTGCATCTTCGAGTGGGATCTTCCAGGCGGGAAAAAGAAGCAGCTCATCTACGAGCAGCGCATCTGGGCGCCCTATGTGCAGGAAGGCTACGAGAACGGCGACGCGTGGTATGGCACCAAGGGCTACGTCATCGGTGGCAAGGAGTCCGGTTGGCAGATGTTCGCGGAGAAGAACAAGCCGGTCGAGTCTGGCAAAGGCTCGCCCGACCTCCCGGCGCACCACCGCAACTTCCTCGACTGCATCAAGACCGGCGCACGCCCGAACGCCGACGTGGAAATCCACCACTACTCCGCCTGCCTCGTCCACCTCGGCAACATCGCCACGCGCCTCGGCCGCACGCTGACATTTGACTCGGCGAAGGAGCAGTTCATCGGCGACGCCGAGGCGAACGCGCTCGTGCGCCGCGCCTATCGCAAGGAAGGCCACTGGAGCGTGCCGAAGGGAGTGTGAGGGCGAAGAGAAACGGTGTGTTGGAGCAATGGAGTAGTGGGATTGGATCGGGTGGCGCTGTCTCGGCCAACTTCCTCACATGTTCACGAAACGTTCCATCTGGGGAGTTCTGCTCATCGTCGCCTTGTTCTGCTTCTGGTGGGCGCTCAGTCGCAGGCTGAACATTCCGGAAGGGGAGGAACCTCTGGACCCAAACACTAACGACGACCAATCTGCAAGTGCCGCCATCAGACGACCCCGGGCAACCAAGGGTCCGAGGACAATTGCCGCCAACTCTGGCGCTACAAATGAAATCTCGCCACCGGCGCTCTTACTTGGACAGGCGACCCAGTCTGTGGGCATCGCTTACGAGGTGTTTTCCAAGTTCACGCCGAAGGATGTGGAATACTAAAACGACTGCTACCGCAACCGAACGAACCTGCTCGACCGATTGGATCTCACACGCGTGCTGGCTAAGATCGGAAATGAGGAAACAGTGCGACTTTTCATCCGTTGCCTGACAGAGGAGCAGGCGGGCAGAGTATTCGGCGAGCAGGATGCGCAAGTGGGGCGCAACCCGGAGTTGACACTGTGGTCCACTGTCACCTCGCTCGGCTTGCTGGCGAGTCGCTCTGATTCAGCCTTCGAGTTTTTGAAGCGTGCCGTCAGGCCAGAGTATTGGAGCACGGCCATCAACTGGCAATCCCACTACGGGCATGATAGCGTTGGCTTGATGACAAATTGGGCCATTCAGGCACTCGGCAATACCGGGCGGCAGGAAGCCAGGGAAGTTCTCACAGATCTCCTTCGGAATCCGCCCACTCCATGGCCACCCGGGGTGCCGCAGAACAGGCAGCGGACATTTGACGGAGCGATTCTCTCCGCCGCCTATATGCTGGACCGCATAGAAACTCTCGGAATGGAGAACTTCCTGGCCGGCAACGGACTCCCGACAATGGTTGGCTACAAGGAATGGCGAGCATCTGAGAAAGCCAAGCCATGGCTTCAGATAAAGCCATGATCGCCCTGGCGTCCCGGAGGCGCATTCCCACTCCGAGCATTGCCTGACTTCGACTGTGTTCTTCTCAAGAGCGGTGATCGCGTGCGTCGCGCGGCGGATGTTGCGCCGAGCCTATCGCGAGGAAGGCCGGGAGTGTGAGGCCCAGGTAGGGCGCGCCTGTCCAGGCGCGCCGCTGGACCATTCGGATACGCGCAACCGGCGCGCTGGGACAGACGCGCCCTACCTGATTACTGCGGCAGTTGCAGATGCACCACGCCGCTCTGGCTCTGGCCGAGGAAGTAGCCGGAGGTCCAGCCGCGCTTCTGCAGCAGCGCGCCACGGAACGCGGTCTCCTGCTTCGTGGCGGGATGGATGAAGGTGCCTTCCACGTAGCCGGTGTCCGGCCGGAAATTCCAGGCGAAGTGCTGGAGCACCTGATGGCCTGGCATGCCGGCGACCAAGGACAGCCCGGAGTCTCCCAGAACGATCTTGTCCATGTTGCCGCCGCTCAACATCCCGCCGACGCGCTGGTCGCCACGCACTGCCGCGCCGCCGCCGGGCGTGTAGAGGTTGCCGAAGAGGTGGCGGCGCGTGGAGAAGCCGTTGGGATAGTAGCGGTCCTGCGGCGAGAGCGGCTTGTGCCAGATGACCTCGCCGAACGCGTCGAGGCCGGGGTCCTTCGAGACGGTGATCCAGCCCAGCAACATGCCGCGTCCGCCCGCGAGCGGGACGTGCAACGGCCACAGACCGTTGCGGCCCATCACGGCCTCGTGCCGCACGAGCGTGCCGTCGGGCAGCTCGCCGGAGAACTTCACGTTGCCCGCGCCATCCACGACAATCTCGCCGAACGCGTCGCCGCCGGGGCTTGCCGGGGAGCTCGTCGCCATCGGCATGACGAATGTGTAGCGGCCCGCCAGCGGCGTGAAACTGGTGCGGCCGTCGTAAACCTGCCGGTAGGCGAACATCTCGACGCCCTGGCCGTCGTCGTTGAATCGGCCCATCAGGCGCTCGCCCGCGGTGGTGTCGAGCTGGAGCGCGACGGTCAGCGGCGAGAGACCCGCGCGCGCGACGGTCGTAGTGGCCTGGCCGTTCAAGTCGAACTGGCCGCTCATCGCGTGGCTCGCGACGCCCTGCCGCAGCGAGCCGGTGAAGCTGCCGTCCGCCGCGACTTCGAGCTGGAAGAAACCGCAGCGCGACGGCGCGAGTGAGTTGGTGGGATACACGAGGCCGTTGAACACGCCCCGGCTCAGGCTGGCCACGCGCGGGGCGAAGTTCGCCTCGATCACCAAGTTGGGCTGCATTGTGAATTGCAGCGACGGCGAAACGCCGCTCACGCCACCGCTCCACCCGGTGAAGACATGGCCCGCCGCCGGAGTGGCGCGCACTTCGTAGCTGGCGCCGACGTCCAGGAGTCGGCCGTGTCCGTCCGGCGTCACGGTGCCCGCGCCGTTCACGCGCACCGTCAGCACGCTGCCGACGGAGTAGTGGAGCGTGCGCTGGAGCGGTTGAGATTCGTTGCCTGCCTGGTCCACCGCGCGGACGCGCACGATGTTCGGGCCGGGCCGGGCCGCGCTTTGGAAAAACCAGTTGTCCGTGCCTTGCGCGGGCTCCCACGGGCCGTTGTTCACGGACACCTCGACGCGCGCCACGGCGACATTGTCGCGAGCCGCGCCCTGTAGTGTGAACACAGGCGTAGTCAGGCCGACGCCGTCGGCAGGAGCGGTGATCGCGACCTCGGGCACCTCACGCTCCATGTTGTAGCCGAACTGGAAGTTGGCCGAGAGAATCGTGCCGGTGCGCATGACGAAGCGGAGCACCGGCGAAGTGGATTCGATGCTGCCGGTCCAGCCCACGAATGCCGCGCCGCGCGCGGGCTGCGCCTCGACGGTGTAGGTCTGGCCGACTTCGAGTTCCGCGCCGTTGAGATCGGGAATGACCTTGCCCGCGCCCGTGGCATAGACGCGGAGGACAGCGCGGACGCGGCCCGCGATGACTTCCATGGACGGGCCTTGCAGCTCGGTGATGCCCTGCTGCGCGGTCTTGCCGGGCCGCATCTCGCGGACCTCGCGCGGCGGGGCGGGCATCTGCGGCATGCCGGGCATGTTGGTTTGCATCGCCATCGCGCGCGGGAGGAGCATGTTGTTCTGGTTCGTGACGGGCGCGTATTGCACGCGGGGGAAGTTCGTCGCGTTGAGAGAGCCGGGTGCGGCGGAACGTGGGTCGCGCACGACGATGTTGTTCGGCGGCCACTGGGCGGCTGGGCGCGGCTGCTGCGGGGTCTGCGGCTGGCCTTGCTGCGCCTGCTGGTCCTTCTTGCTGCGGACGAAGAAGCCGCCGACGCGTGACCAAAAGCCGGGTCGGTCCTCGCGGGCTTGAGGCTCGGCAGCGGTTTCGGGCACAGGCTGCACCACTTGGGGAACTGCGAACTGCGGAACTGCGGCTTGCGGGACGGGCTGAACAAATTGCTGCGGCTGCGGCTGCGCCTGCACCATCGCGGCGCGCTGCTTGATCAGCTCGATCTGCTCCGCGAGCGGGTCCACCGTCGGCTGCGCCGGAGTGAAGAACGAGGCGGGAGGCGGAGCGGGCGCGGCGGGACGGACGAGTTCCGCAGAGTCGGAAATATACTTGAGCGGCACGCTGGGAGCGGCGACCACCGGAGCGGTCACGGTCGGAGGCGGAGGTGCGACGGGCGTGGGGAGAACAGGCGTTGTCACCACAGTCTGCGGCGTGGGAACTGACACGACAGCTTGCGGCACCGGGGCGACGGGCGCGGCTGGAGCTTCTGCCCTCACCTTCGGTTCGGACGAGCCGCCACCGAAGAGGCGACGGAAGAAACCGCCCGACACCGGCTCCCACTTCTGACGTTCGGCCTCGATGCGGCGGCGCTCGGCGGCCTGCTCAAGCGCGGCGGCCCGGGCATGGCGGTCGGCTTCCGCGCGCGCGGCCTTCTCGGAGTCGGCCATCACCTTGCGTGCAATCTCCTGCTCCTTCGCGCTCATGCGCGCTATCTCTGCTGCAGCCTTCGCCTCCAGCTCGGCCTTCGCCCTGGCTTCGGCTAGTTCGAGTGCGGCGGCGGTTTCCTGCGCCTTGCGTTCCGCGTCCTGCTGCAGCTTGGTCTGGCGCGCTATCTCCATCGCGGCGCGGCGGTCCGCGTAGGCCTGCGCCTTGGCCTGCAACGCTGCGTCCGCGTCGGCCTTGCGCTTGGCGGCCTCGCGCTGGTCGGCCTCCTGTTTGGCGAGGCGGGCAAGCTCGGCGGAATTGCGTGCGCGCTGGGCTTCCTCGATGGCCTGCTGTTTGCGGGCCTCCTCGGCTTCCTTGAGGACGCGCTTGCCTTCCTCGATGACGAGCCGGCTCTCCGCGAGCTGGGCCTGCGCACCGGCCTGCGCACGCTGGTCGGCCTCCTTCTTCGCGAGGCGGGCCAGCTCGGCGGCGGAGAGCGCACGGCGATAATCTTCCTGCCCCTGCGCCTTGCGGGCCAGCTCGGCCTCCTTCAGGACGCGGGCGTTGTCAGCGAGCATTTTAGTGTTCGCGTCAGCCTCGGCCTTTTGCTCGGCGAGGCGTGCGGCCTTCGCGTCACGCGCGGCCTTCGCATCGGCATCGGCCTGGGCTTTGGCAAGGCGCTTCGCCTCGGCGGAGGCGTCGGGGATCTTGGACGGCTGGGGTGCAACGGGAGGCGGGACCGCTGCGGCCTTCGCGCGCGCGGCAGAATCTTTCTTCGCGTTCATCGCCAGCTCTCGCGCGGCCTGTGCGCGGGCGAATTCTTCGGCAGCCGCGCCCTTGTCCGTGACGGTCAGCGGCTTCGTGTCCTGAACCGGGAAGGCCGGGCGCACGACCGGCGCGGCAAATTGCATGGGCGAGGACTCCGACAACGCGCCGGTCTGGCGCGCGTCGCCACGGAACTTGGCCCACACGTTCGGGGCCAGCCCCGCGCCGCCCTTCACCGCGTAGAAGCGCTTGTTCCAGCCGCCGAAATAGACCACGCCGTTCGCCGCGAGCGCGGGCGAGGAGGAGATCGCCGAGTCGGTCGCGAACTCCCACGCCTTCACGCCCGCCGCGCTGACGGCGTGCAGGCTGTTGTCGTAGGAGCCGACGTAGATCGTGCCGTCGCTGCTGACGGCGGGCGTCGAGCGCACCCAGCCGCCGGTGGTGTAGCTCCAGAGCTTGAAGCCGTCCGGCGCGAACGCGTAGAGCTTGCGGTCGTCCGAGCCGACATAGACCACGCCATCGGGCCCGACCGACACCGAGCCGCGCACCGCCGCACCCGTGGCGAAGGTCCACTTCTTCGTGCCGTTGGGCTTGATGGCATAGACGTGGCCGTCGAACGCGCCGAAATAAATCGTGCCGTCCGGACCGATGGCGGGAGAGGCGTTGACCTTCTCGGAGGCCTTGAACTTCCACTTCACCTTGCCCCAGAAATCCACCGCGTAGAGCACGCCGTTGAGCGACGCGACGTAGATCGTGCCGTCGCGACCGACGGCGGGCGAGGACACGACCGCGTCCTCCAGCTCCAGCTCCCAGCGCTTCATGCCCTCGCCGTTCACGGCGTAGAGCGTCTTCTGCATCGTGCCGAAGAAAACGGAGTTGCTCTGGCCGAGCGCGGGCGAGGAGACGATTTTGCCGTTCGAGCGGAAGCGCCATTTCTCCACGCCGTCCGCGCCGACCGCGTAGAGCACGCCGTCCACCGAGCCGATGATGACCGTGCCGTCCGTCGCGACAGCGGGCGAGGCCACGAGCGCGTCGCCGGTGGGGAACTCCCATTTGCCGCTGCCCTGGGGGTCGAAGGCGTAGAGCTTCCCGTTGTCCGCGCCGAAATAGACCGTGCCGTCCGCGCCGAGTGCGGGCGAGGACTGGATGGAATGGCCGGTATAGAACTCCCAGAGCTTGGTGCCGGCGGGCTGGTCGAACGCGCTGACGAAGCCGAGCAGCAGCAGCGCGGTGAGGAGGAATTTGGCGTTGTGTCTCATGCGAATCGGCGTGCGGCACTGGCACCGGGGCCGCTTCTAAGTTCGATGCGGTGATTACTCACTTCTGGCGGGAGTATTTCAAGGTTTAACGCGGCTCGGACCCGGAAGTTGCGCCGGGAAAAATCCTGTCCTTTTCCCCGCTGCCGTCGAAACTGCCACGCAACCGCCCGATGAATGCCCGCCTGCGCCCGCTGCTGTTCCTGTCCACCCTCCTCGTCGGCGTGGCGCTGACCGCCGCCGCGCCGCCGGTGCGACCGCCGAACTTCGTCTTCCTCCTCGCCGACGACATGAGGCCCGACGCCATCGGCGCGCTTGGCCATCCGGTGTTGAAGACGCCGCATTTGGACTCGCTCGTGCGCGAGGGCGTCATGTTCACGCGCGCTGTGGCGGCTTATCCCATCTGCCACGTCAGCCGCGCGGAGATGCTTACGGGTTGCACGGCCTTTCGTAGCGGCGTGCAATATCGCGGCGCGAAGCTCGACCCCAAGCTCGCGCTCTGGCCCGAGACGCTCCGCCGCGCGGGCTACGCGACGTGGTATTCCGGCAAGTGGCATACCGACGGCCAGCCGAAACAGCGCGGCTACACCGGCACGCGCGCCCTCTACAGCAGCGGCGGAGGCGCTGGCAAAACGCCTTCCCCTGACCACGCTGGCCGACCCGCAACCGGCTACGTGGGCTGGACCTTCAAGACCGACGACGGCCAGGTGGAACTCGACAAGGGCGTCGGCCTGACGCCGGACACCGACCGCTTCATCGTGGACGGAGCCGTCGAAGTCATCCGCCGCAAACCGGAGCAGCCCTTCTTCCTGCACGTCAATTTCACCGGTCCGCACGACCCGCGCATCTGGCCGCGCGGCTACGAAAACCGTTTCGACCCGAAGCAAATCCCGCTGCCTAGAAACTTCGCGCCCCAGCATCCCTTCGACCACGGCAACGCCAAGGGTCGCGACGAAGTCCTGCTGCCCGTCCCGCGCCCGGCAGACGAAGTCCGCGCGGAGCTGGCCGTGTATTACGCTGTCATCGCGCACCTCGACGAACAGGTTGGCCGTATCCTCGCCGCGCTCAAGGAAACCGGGCAGTTGGACAACACCGTCGTCATCTTCTCCAGCGATCAGGGCCTCGCGGTCGGCAGCCACGGACTCATCGGAAAGCAAAACCTCTACGAGCACACGTTCCGCGTGCCGCTCATCCTGCGCGGGCCGGGCATTCCACGCGGCCAGCGCCTGGACGCAGCGTGTTATCTCCGCGACCTCTTCCCGACCACTTGCGAACTCGCCAGCATCGCGGTTCCCGACACCGTCCAAGGCCGCAGCCTCGCGCCTGTCTTGTCCGGTAAGGCCAAGTCCGCTCACCCGCACGTCATCGGCTACTTCACGAACACCCAGCGCGCGATCCGCCACGACCGCTGGAAACTCATCTGGTATCCGCAGGCGAAACGCGACCAGCTCTTCGACCTCACGAACGACCCCGACGAACTGCGCGATCTCGCGTCCGCGCCGCGTCATGCCGGCAAAGTCGCCGAGCTGAAAGCGAAGCTCGAAGCGTGGTTGAAGGAAAACGGAGATCCGCTGTTTGACTCGGGCCGGTGAACGGGAGGCGCGACTTCAGACCCGCTCCGCCAGCGCCGCGCTGCTCGCCGCGAGCACTTCCTTGTGCAGCGAGTTGCCGTGCGCATCAATCGTGACGACGGCTGGGAAGTTCTCGATTTCCAATTCCCAGATGGCCTCGGGCGAGCCGAACTCCTCGGCGAAATACACGTTGCGCACGCGCTTCACGCACTCGGCCAGCACCTGCGCCGCGCCGCCGATGGCGTGCAGGTAAACGCAGCCGTGCTCCTTGCAGGCAGCGAGCGTCTTGTCGCCCATGCCGCCTTTGCCGATGACGCCGCGCACGCCGAAGTCGCGGATGATCTGCCACTGATACGGCTCCTCGCGGATGGACGTGGTGGGGCCGGCGGCGGTGCAGCGGTAGGAGCCGTCCGCCTGCTTCATCATCACCGGCCCACAATGGTAAATGATGCCGTCGCGCAGCGAGACGCCCGGCGGCAGCGCGCCACCCTCGTGCAGATACTTGTGCACCGCATCGCGCCCGGTGAAGACGACGCCCGAGATGGAAACCTCGTCGCCAACTTTGAGCGCGCAGACCTGGGCTTCGGTGAAGGGGAATGTGAGGGAGGTCATAAAATCACGCTGTCAGCAGGTTGTTTTCTTAAGGGTAACAGGAGCTTGTCATCGCGTATGCTTGGGTGAGGAAACTGCGCATCATCTGCCTGTCCCGAACAGGACCGCATGGGCAACTACGGATAAGATTAACGCTCCGACAACAGCCAACGCGCATGAGAAACCGCGGACGATCGGAGATTTGCCTGACAGTTCGCTCGACGTGCTAAAACAGAGGTAGAACAACGCCACGGGAAGGATCAGCCCTCCTACAAAGCTGCTCACGATAATGAGCGTATCCGACCAACTGCCCGCCAACGGTGTTGACGGAACGAAGTGGCGTGTAGCACGCCACAAGACCCGTTGCAGAACCAGATTGGCCGCGAAGGCGAGGCCGAATTTCTGCCAGAGCCTGAGTCTTTGCAGCGTTGATGGCATGGCGGTGATGCTGTGCGTCACACAGGTGGGATTGCTTGGCTACGCACGGTCGTCATGCCAAAGCTCACTTGCCCGCGAGCGCCTTCTTCCGCCCGAATGCCACCGGCTTCTTGACCTCGACGTGGCGCCCGCGCTTGGCATCCAAGCCGACCAGCCGGCCTTTGGTCTCGACCTCGCGCCGGCGGATGTCCGCACCGATGGCATGGACATCATAGTTGAACCGCCGGGCGTGCTCCGCCCGGTGCCGGTGAATCTCTTCGACGATGGCGTCTTTCATGTGGTGGATACTCCCATCAATTCCAGCGGCGTGCAAACCACGGGAAACTCGTGACCGCGCTCCCGGCATAGCCGTTCCACCTGTGGGAGCATCTCGCGGTTGTTGATGTGCGCGCAATTCCATGTCAGCAGGAAATGCGCGCCATGCACGGTGGCGGTGGCGATGTGAAAGGCATCCACAGCGGCCTTCGGAGGCAACAAGTGTCGTTGGAGAATGGCCTCCGCCAAACGGTCCACTTCGGGTGTCACCTGCCAGCGTGGAAGGTCAGCGAGAATCCGCATTCGCCGCGCTGACGCTTTGGCGTCTCCACGCGCGGCCTCGTCCAGAACGAGCTGGGAAATGAACAGCTCAAAGTCGCGCTGCCGCGAACGCCACCACTGCTTGGTTGCCGTGATTTGACCGGACATGAGCGGGTCGCGGCTGGGCCGCGCTGTCAGATAGCTTGGAATCGTCGTCTCCAGATAGAGCGTTGGCTTCATTCAGCACGCTCAATACAGCCACTTCCCAATCTTCCCGTCCGCCTCCAGCGTCACGCCCTGCCGGCGATATGCCCAGCACATGTAGCTCACGCTGACGAAGAACGACGCGGGGACGCGGTTGGCCGAGCCGATTTTCACGCCGAGCAAGGTCGTCTTGCCGCCGAAGCCCATCGGGCCGATGCCGAGTTCGTTCGCGGTCATCACGATCCATTTGTCCCAGAAGGCGGCGCTTGATTCAATCTCTGGTTCTGCTACTCCGCTGGTGCTTCACCGCCGGAAGAAAAGTCGTGCTCGCACCGGGACTTGGTCGAGGATGAAGCCGGTGTCGGCTTGCGTGACGCGCAGGCTGGCCGGCTCGACCGACTGCAAACGCCAGCCTGCAGGGACTTGCAGCGGCAGGCCGTGGAGCGGCTGCGGAGCGGTGAGCGTGACAGCGGCGAAGTTGGCGGAGAGGTCCACGTCCACGGCGACTTCGTTGCGTGCGGCCCACCACGAGGCGAAGTCGTTCACGGTGCCGAACCACGCGACGGGTTTCAGCGCGGTGACGAAGTCGCGCTCGAACTGGAGCTTGTGGCCGGTGATGTCGGGGTGGATGAGCACGTTCATCAAGCCGCCGTAGCGGGCCAGCTCGCGCGCCACGTCCAGTGCGGCCTGCACTCGCTCGCCCAGCGGCGGTTTCTCCTCGTCCTCGATGGTCACGGGGAACTCGAAGATGGGCGTCTCCGCCGAGCGCGCGCGGTCGTAGTTGAGCTGGAAGGGCAGGTGCGTGAGCGAGTCGTTCGCGGTGACGGAGGAGCTGTGGCGGTAGCCGGTGGCGAGGAGCGCCTGCGGAAGCGAGTAGGGGTTGCTCAAATTGCCGGGGCGGAACGTGACGATTTCCTGCCCGCCAAATTTC
>JBEBFV010000646.1:0-1765 GCA_040081795.1 Limisphaerales bacterium
ATCTTCGAGTCGGCGGTGCCGGTCGTGTCGGCAGTCGGGCACGAGATTGATTTCACCATCGCGGACTTCGTCGCGGACCTCCGCGCGGCCACGCCCAGTGCGGCGGCGGAACTCATCACCGAAGGCGCCTTCGCCAGCCGCGAGTTTGTGGCGGAGGCCACGGCGCGGCTGCGACAGCTCGCGCGGCAGCACTTGGAAGCTGCTGAGGAAGGCTTCGCTCAAGTTCGCCACCGGCTCGCGCTCGCGCATCCGCGCCGGCGCTTGCAGGAATGGGCGCAGCGGCTGGACGACGCGGGGGTGGCCTTGGCCCGCGGGACAAAGTCGTGGCTGCGCGAGCGGCAGCACCGTTTCGGCCAGGCCGCGTTGCGCTTGCAACGGCTCAAGCCCACCGCTCAACTCGCCGTTCGCCGCGAGCAACTCGCCGCGCTCACCAGCCGCCTGCGCCTGCTCTCGTCCGAGAATGTCCTCGCCCGCGGCTACTCCATCACCACGGATGCGACGACTGGCAAGGTCATCCGCCGCGCGGAGCAGGCCAAGCCGGGCCAGACCCTGCGCACGCGCGTCCAGCATGGGGAAATCGAAAGCGTCGTAAGGGGCGAGGCAAAGAAGGTTGCCCGCGAAACACGCGAATAGACACGAAAACAGACGGAGCGCGCCCTTCAGGCCGCAGAAGGCTACGAGCGGATAAGCCCTCGAACACCGTTGACGCGCGCACGTTTCTGCGGCGTGAACGCCGCCCTCCCAGCGCATTGCGTCCGGGCGCTCTCTGGGGTTTCTTTCGCGTTCATTCGCGTGTTTCGCGGGCACAAATCTTCGTTGCTTTTCCCGCCTCCGCTCCGTTCCCATTCCGTCATGCGCTCCACCTGCCTTGCCGCCGCCTTGCTGGCCTTCAACCTCGCTGTTACCGCCGCTGCCCTGCCCGAGGGCGTGCGACGGGTGAAAGTGCTTAACTACCCCGATTGCTTCGAACTCTCTAACGCCGACACACGTGTGACGCTCGGCCACCAAGTCGGCGGGCGCGTGCTGGAATACACGCACCAAGGGAAGAACGCCCTTTACCTCGACCCGCGAGAGGAAAAGTGGGGCACGCCCGGCGGGCCGAAAGCCCCGTCCAGCGCGGGCCGGTTCGACATCGGGCCGGAGTATCTCATCCCCAAGCGCGACAAGCTCTGGGCCGGCGAATGGCAGGCGGAGGCCACCGGCCCCCGTGCCGTGCGGCTCACCAGCCAGCCTGACGAAGCCACTGGCGTGCAGCTCATCCGCAACTTCCGTCTCGCCGCGACGGGCACCCATCTCGCCTGCGAGCAGGTCATCAAGAACGTTTCCAAGGAGCCGAAGTTCTGGACGCACTGGAGCCGCACGTTCGCGGTGCATGGCGGCATCGGCGTCATCCCGCAGACGCCGGACACGCGACGTTTCCCGACCGGCTTCGTGATGTATAACCAAGGCGCGGAGCACAGCATCATCCTGAAGCCCACGGACCCGAACGTGCGGATGCGCGGCAACTTCCTCGAAGTGCTCGGGCCGACCAAGCAGCCCAAGCTCGGCTTCGACTCGAACGCCGGCTGGTTCGCCTACGTGATGCCGCACGACCAGGCGTTCGTGAAGCGCTACCCCTCGCCGAAGGACGGCGTGTATCCCGAAATCGCCGGGCTGACGCTGTGTTTCTGGTATCCGCAGGCGAGCTTCGTGCCCGCGTGCGAGCTGGAGCCGCACGGCCCGCGCAAGACCATCGCGCCGGGCACGAGCGTGAGCTTCACGGAAG
>JBEBFV010000340.1:0-7080 GCA_040081795.1 Limisphaerales bacterium
TGACGAGCCGCCCCAGGGCGACGACGTTCCCTTCTGATTGCTGAACACTGCTTACTGAACACTGATTTTTATGGCCAAAGTTGAAGTCATCCTCACGCATCCCATCGTCGGTCTCGGCGCGGAATCCGACCAGGTGAAGGTCGCGGCCGGTTACGCCCGCAACTATCTGCTCCCGCACGCCCTGGCGATTCCCCTCACCCAGGGAAACAAGAAGCGCCTCGAAGCCCTCCAGAAGCGCCGCGCCGAACGCGAGGCGACCGAGCTGAACGCCATGACCGAGCTGGCCAAGAGCCTCGGCAAGATGACGCTCACCATCGCCGTGAAGACCGGCGACGACGGCAAGCTCTTCGGCAGCGTCACCAACGGCACCATGGCCGACGAGCTGAAGAAGCAGTTCGAGGTCACGCTCGACAAGCGCAAGATTCACCTGGAGAAGCCCATCAAGAGCGTTGGCGAGCACGAGGCCGAGATGCGCCTCCACCACGGCGTCCACACCACGCTCAAGGTCATCGTCAACAGCAGCAACCCCATGCCCGCGCCCACGGCGGCTGCCCCGGCGGCTCCCGTGACTGAGAAGCGTGGCAAGGGCCGTCAGGCCGAGGCCGCCGTTCCTGCCGCCGAGGCCAAGCCTGAGCGCAAGGGCAAGACCGCAAAGGCCTGAGCATCGCTCCCAGCAATTCTCGCAGAAGGCAGGCCCCGCGCCTGCCTTTTGCTTTTCTGCGCGTGACGAAGCCTCCCGCGCCGTGAACTATCCGGCGCGCCCGACATGAGCACCCCGAACATCTACGCCGCCGTCCTCCGCCTCGCCGACACACGTGCGGCGGTGAAGCCCTTCCGCAAACACCTTGATGTCGGCGCGGGGCACGGCGAGTTGATCCGCCTCGTGCGCGAGAGGTTCAAGGCGGAGTCCGCCGCGTGCGACTACACCGACCAGTTGATGAAGCTGCCCGGCCAGCGCGTGGAGATTGCCAACCTGAACACCCAGCCGCTGCCGTATGCGGCGAACTCCTTCGACCTAGTCACCGCGACCGAGGTCATTGAGCATCTCGAGCACTTCCGCGAGACGCTGCGCGAGTTCTTCCGTGTGCTGGAGCCGGGCGGCATGTGCGTGCTGACGACGCCGAACATTCTCAATCTCAACTCCCGCCTGCGCTTCCTCTGGTTCGGCTTCGGCAACCTCTTCGGCCCGCTGCCGGTGAAGCACGGCGATCTCTTCTCCACCGGTGGCCACATCAACCCCGTCTCCTGGTTCTACATCGCGCACGCGCTGATGGACGCGGGCTTCGAGCGCGTGGAGTGGACGGTGGACAAGCCGCAGCGCTCCGCCATCCCGAAGCTCGTGCTGCTCTATCCGTTCATCCGCCTCTTCGGCGCGCTGGCATATCGGCGAGAGGCTGAGAAGTATCGCACCGTGGATGCCAACAACGCTCCGCTCGTGCGTGCTATGAATGCTAAGGCCATGCTGTTGGGGCGCACGATCGTCGTCTCAGCGGTCAAGCCCGGTGGCAAGTAGCCGCCGCGGTAAGGAGGCGGACCAAACGTTGCAGAAGGCGTGAGACGCTCCCCTACACCTCAGCGGTCCCTTCCACGCGTGCGTCACAGCTCCGAATACGGCGCAGGCGTGAGCAGGCGGTTCGTGACCTTCAGCACGATTTCCTTGTCGGCGTATTCCGGGACAGCCTTGAGCTTGAGCCACTCGGGGTCGGCGCGGAAGGTGTCCCAGGCTTTCTTGCGCGCGTCGTCGTCGGGGAAGACGAGCAGGTAGGTCAAGTTCGGCATCAGCGTGCCGCTCAAGGTCTCGGCGAACATCACGGGCGTGAGGCCGGTGCGCTTGAAGATGGCCAACTCGCCGCGGTTGAACATCTCGATCTTCTTTTTGCCCGCGCGCTCATTGTGGCTCTCGTAAATGCGGAGGTTGAACAGGCGCGGCTTGGTCGGGTCGGGCTTCACGAGCTTGGGCAGGCCTTCGATGGCGACCATGAAGGAACTTTCGATGCGCGAGTAGATAGGGTCGCTGGCCTTCGCATTGAGATACTCGGCCCCGGCCTTCTGATGCTCGGCATCGGCCGCAAGACGGGCGGACAGGGTGGTGAAGTGCTCCGGCGCGGAATAGACGATGAGCGCGTGGACCTTCACCTCGGCGTTCGGTTGTGGCTCAGTGAACACGCCGATGGGGCCGAGGCCGAGGCGCTTGAGCGCTGGCAGGAAGGCGCGGCTCAGGTAGGCGTCGAGCAACGGCTGCTTGGCGGCCTTGAGCGACCAGGTGCGCAGTTCGTAATACTCGGGACCGGGCTTGGCCGCAGCGGACGCGGTGGCGGCAGCGGTGACGGAGGCGGCGGCGAGGGAGGTTTTCAAGAAGGCGCGGCGTTTCATGAGTTGGTGCGCAGAGGTTAAATTCACGGGCCGGAGAGGCCAAGCAGTTGTTTGAATTGCGCGTTTCAATTCCCTCTGGCCGCGCCAAGTTCCGCGTGTAAGGTTTCCGCCGCGAACACGTCCAACACACCGCGCGGCACCAGTGCGCCACGCCAACAACCATGAACCGCCGATCCTTCCTCCCGCTGCTCGCCACGCTGCCTGTTCTCGCCACCACAATGAACGCCGCCGATTCGCCCAAGCCCAAAGCAACTCCCAAGGACGCCACCAAGTCCGGCACAGACGCGAAGGCCGCCACGGAGAAGCTCGTCGTGGGCGGCGGGTGCTTCTGGTGCACGGAGGCCGTGATGCAGCGCGTCAACGGCGTGAAGAAGGTCGTCTCCGGCTACTCCGGAGGCCATGTGGTGAATCCGACCTACGAGCAGATTTGCACCAAGACCACCGGCCACGCGGAGGTCATCCAGATCGAGTTCGATCCCAATCAGGCGACGCTTGCGACGCTGCTGGAGGTGTTCTTCGCGGCGCATGACCCGACGACGCTGAACCGCCAAGGCGCGGACTCCGGCCCGCAGTATCGCTCGTGCATCTTCTACGCGAACGAGGCGCAGAAGCTGGCCGCCGAGGAGGCGAAGAAGAAGGCGCAGCCCGGCTGGAAGGATCCCATCGTGACGGAGGTCGCCGCGCTGAAGAACTTTTACGCGGCGGAAGCGGAGCACCAGAATTTCTTCAACCTGAACTGGAACCGGAACGGCTATTGCAGCGTGGTCATCGTCCCGAAGCTGCGGAAGCTCATCAAGGAGGGGAAAATTCGGGAGAATTGAACTGATGGGCGGAGTCAGGAATAAGGCCTGAACACCCTGAATCTTGGTAGGGCCGACCTGTGGTCGGCCTCGTTTCACTGAATGGAGAGCAAGGTCGATCACGGCTCGTCCTTACCGGGTTCAGTCTTGGCCCGACCGCCTGCTGGACAAGTCCCTGCCACCGCCTTAGCCTGCGCGGCATCAACCTTGATTAACGACAAACCAGTCGCTCAAGCATTATGTTAGGTCTTCGGCCCGCTTTATGAGCAAGATCAACTCACCGGCAAAAAGGATGGTAGTCACGAAGGCGGAACAGCATTTGAAGCGACGTCTGACACCGGAAGAGGTTGCGGTTGTAGCCGGTTGGAACGAGGGGCCGGCGAAGTTCTTCGCTGAGGAGTGGACAGGCCGGCGGATCGCTGAACATCTTGCCGAGAGAACGAAACCCGACGACCCCGTGGTTGTCTTGGAATCACTGGCCGGCGCGGAAGACACTATCACGCGGGACCGGGACAAGTTGATCGCATTTCACAAAGGTGGAGCTAGAAGGGTGGTGCGAGCGTTCCTCTTTGACGCCGCAGTAGCGAGCTTTTCGCAGTGGCTGTTGCGGCTGTTGAAGGTGCATAGGCTACCAGCTAGTATCCGAGCCCTGAACTTCGGACTGTTTAAACAGGCCGCTGCCTGTCGGCTTTATGCGTCCGGCTGCGTTCGGTATGATCGGGAGAGTAGCGATTGGGCCAGTGAGGTGGATTGGTGGAGGGAGGACCATGTCGCCGAACTTGACGAGCTTTCAGCCCTGTGGGCGGATCTCAAGGGCACTGAGGCGGTGCCTTGGATCACGGTTCAGGCGATGGCCATATTGTTGATTCGGGAGTTCTTTGAGGCGCACGGGGATGAGTTCCGGAAGATCACGAGCTTAAGCACCGTAAACGTGGCGACAGGTTTCGATGATGGGGATTTGTATGAAGTTCGAACTTCCGTCTCCCCGAAGACCTAACTGTTGATCCTCGACACGTTGTCCGCAGTTCGTCGGAGTCAGTAGGACAGGCGGGACGCGCTGTCCTACTTCTTGTAGAGGCCCGCCACCTGCGCGGCGTAGCCGTTGAGCGGCAGGGTGCGGATGCGGTCGCCGGTGTCCACCTGGCGCTCGGTGGCCTGTGACCAGCGGGCATGCGGGACGGCGGGGTCCACGTTCGACTCGAAGGGATACTCCTCGGGCGAGAGCGTCTCCCAAAGTGTCTTGGGCTGCTCGGCGACGAGTTCGATGGAAACGAGGGACTTGCCGCTCTTGAAACCGTATTTCCACGGCACGACGAGGCGGATGGGCGCGCCGTTTTGCTTGGGAAGAGGTTTCCCATAGACGCCGGTGGCGAGCATCGTGAGCGGGTGCATCGCCTCCTCCATGCGCAGGCCCTCGGTGTAAGGCCACGGGTAGCCGCGCAGGCGGTTGATGCCCGGCATCTGGTCGGGCCGCGCGGCGGTGACGAACTTCACGAACTTCGCCTCCGGCTTGGGCTGCACCTTCGCCAGCAGCTTGCGCAGTTCGAAGCCCGTCCACGGCACCACCGCGCTCCAAGCCTCGACGCAGCGGAAGCGATACACGCGCTCCTCCAGCCCGAACTCCGCCGCCAGCTCCTGCGCGTCCAGCGTCACGGGCTTTTCGCACAGGCCGTGGATCTTCACCGGCCACGGCGCGATGACGAACTTGTCCACGCGGTCCACCACCGCCTCCTTGTCCGTGCTGAACTCGTAGAAGTTGTTGTAGGTGGTGAAGACTTTTTCCTTGGACTGCGGCAGGTCCGGGCTGAACGCGATATTGCGCTTGGCGGGATAAAACTTCTTAGCATCGGCAGCGACGGCACCTAGTTCCGTAAGCGTGGCTGCCAGCAGGCCTCCGCCAGCGAAGCCTAGTTCGCGGAGGAACTTTCGCCGGCTTCGGTAGGCGCGCTCCGGCGTGACACGGCTTTCAGGGAGGTGCCAGTCGGGTCGGATGATCACATTGGGCATGGCGGAAAAGCTGACGCAGCCCCGGAGGGCTTGCATCAAAAATGTTCGCCGCCGCGCCTCCGGGAATCTCCGGGCTTTACGGAAATCAGAACCCCGCTACATTTTCGCCCACATGGCCCCGCCCGAAGAGAAGCGCTTCGCCGGACTCCTCAACGAGGAACTACAGGCGTTGCAGCACACCGCCAAGATGCGCCTGTTCAAGGCGGGCCAGACCATCTTCCGCGCGGGCGACCCCGGCGACGGCTTCTACCTCGTGGAGTCGGGCCGCGTCATCATCTCCGCCTCCATCGGTGACAACGAGTCGCGCCCGCTTGCGACCATCAACGCGGGCGAGTTCTTCGGCGAGATGGCGCTGCTGGATGAGGCTCCCCGCTCCGCCACAGCCACGGCCGAGGTGGAGACGCGCGCGTTCTGCATCGGGCGCGACGAACTGCTCGCCCTGCTGGAGCAACGACCCCGGCTGGCCTTGAACCTCATCCGCGAGTTCAGCCACCGCGTCCGCTCGCTGAACCAGAAATACATTGACGAAATCCTCCAGGCCGAGCGCCTCGCAATGGTCGGCCGCTTCGCGCGCACCATCGTCCACGACTTCAAGAACCCGCTCAACGTCATCGGCCTCGCCGCAGAGATGGCCGGCATGGACATCGCCACGCCCGAGATGCGCGGTCACGCCCAGGTCCGCATCGCCCGCCAGGTCGCGCGCATGACCAACATGCTCAACGAGCTGCTGGACTTCACGCGCAGCACCAGCTCCCAGCTCGTCCTCGCCTCGGTCAACTACGCCGAGTATGTCGGCGCGCTGGCCGACGAGATCGGCGGGGAGATTGCCGAGCGCAAGATTCAGTTGCGCGTGGAGCCACCACTGCCGGCGATCGTTGTGCAAGTTGAGCCGCAGCGCCTCTCGCGCCTCTTCTACAACCTCGTCAACAACGCCGTGGACGAGATGAAACCCGGTGGCGTCATCACGTTCCGCGCCTCCACGCGCGGCAATGACCTCGTCACCGAGGTGGAGGACACCGGCCCCGGCATCGCGCCCGAGATGGCCCAGCGGCTCTTCGAGCCGTTCGCCACGCATGGCAAGCAGAACGGCACCGGCCTCGGCCTCTCCATCTGCAAGAAGATCGTCGAGGACCACGGCGGCAAAATCTCCGCCCGCAGCGAGCCGGGCAAGGGCGCGACGTTTGTCTTCACGCTGCCGTTGGTGCGATAGCCGGTTCGGCACCGTCGGGGAGGAAAAGTGATTAGTAATTAGTGATTAGTTCGGCTCGCCGTTCTCCCATCCCATGTCCAGACTTCGCACTAATTACTAACTACTAATTACTTTCCCCTGTCCCCCGCTGATGAACCGCATCCGCCTGCTGCCCGAGCAAGTCGCCAATCAAATCGCCGCCGGCGAGGTGATCGAGCGTCCCGCGAGCGTCGTGAAGGAGCTGGTTGAGAACGCCCTCGACGCACAGGCCGCTCATCTCTCGGTGGACATCCTTGCGGGCGGACGTGGTCTGGTCCGTGTGACCGACGACGGTCTCGGCATGAGCCGCGACGACGCGTTGCTCTGCCTCGAACGCCACGCGACCAGCAAGGTGCGGAACGCTGAGGACTTGTTCCGCATCACCACGATGGGCTTTCGCGGCGAAGCGCTGCCGAGCATCGCCAGCGTGAGCCGCTTCACCCTCACCACACGCGAGCGCGACAGCGATTCGCCCGAGGCCACGCAGGTCATTGTCCACGGCGGCAAGATTTTGGAAGTCCGCTCCGCCGGCGCCCCCAGCGGCACGAGCGTCGAGGTGCGCCAACTGTTCTTCAATCTGCCCGCCCGCCGGAAATTCCTCCGCACCGAGGAGACCGAGCGAGCGCACATCCACCACTACCTCACGCTCGCCGCGCTCGCACACCCGCACGT
>JBEBFV010000341.1:0-7077 GCA_040081795.1 Limisphaerales bacterium
CTACAGGGCGACGGTTCTGATTGCCTAGCCTCGGCTTCGTCATTCATTCTTTGCACGCCGTTCATGAGCCATCTCGCCCAAGCCCGCCGCGTCTTCGACATCGAACTCGCCGCGCTTCGCGCCGTCCGCGCGCAGCTCGACGACGCCTTCGACTGCGCCGTGGAACTCACGGTCGAGACGCTCAAACGTCGGGGGAAGCTCGTCATTCTCGGCATCGGCAAGTCGGGCAACATCGGCGCGAAACTCGCCGCCACGCTCACCAGCACTGGCTCCACCAGCGTCGTCCTCAGCAGTGTGGACGCGCTGCACGGCGACCTCGGCATCGTCAACGACGGCGACCTTGTGCTGGCCTTGAGTTACTCCGGCGAGTCGGAGGAGCTCGTCAGTCTGCTGCCCGCGCTCAAGCGGTTTGCCGTGAAGCTCATCGCCTTCACCGGCAATCCCAAGTCCACCATCGCGCGGCACAGCGATGTGGTGCTCAACGTCCGCGTGCCGAAGGAAGCCTGCCCGTTCAACCTCGCGCCCACCGCCAGCACCACGGCCACGCTGGTCATGGGCGACGCGCTCGCGATGGCCGTGCTGGAAGCGCGCGGCTTCACGCAGAAGGATTTCGCCCGCTACCACCCGTCCGGTGCCATCGGCCGCGCGCTGCTCGTGCAGGTGAAGGACATCATGCGCACCGGCGAGCGCAACGCCGTCGCGCCGCAGAGCCTCGCGGTGCGCGACGCGCTGATGGTGATGACCAAGGCGAAGTCCGGCAGCCTCGCCATCGTGGACAAGCGTGGAAAGCTCGCCGGCGTCTTCACCGACGGCGACTTCCGCCGCCGCATGAGCACGGACGACGATCTGCTTACCCGCCCGCTGGCCGAGGTGATGACCCGCAACCCGATTTGCATCCGGGACGAAGCGCTGGCCGCAGAGGCGTTGAAGATTTTCAACGAGCGGAACATTGACGACCTCATCGTCGTGAACGCCGAACGGGAGCCGGTCGGCTTGGTGGACTCGCAAGACTTGCCGAAGCTGAAGCTGATGTGAGTGCGGTCAGTCTCCGCCGCAGCCGCCACACCCTCCGCCTCCGCAACCGCCTCCCCCGCCGCAGCCGCCACTTCCCCCACAGCCGCTGCTGCTGCTGCCGCCCGGGGGCGCGAGCCGCTTCTGCATCTCCGCGTAGGCCGTGCCTTCCAGTAGTTCGAGGCCAAACACGCTCAGTGCAAGCGGCATCAACACACCAGCCGGGCTGGCGGAGGCGCTGTGCGCGGAGTTGCGCAGATTGGAGTGGACCACTTTGAGCATGTCCACCGCGTGGTCGCCACGGCGGCTGCGGCGCGGTCGCCGCAAGAACGTGACGAGCGCGACGAGCAGGCTCTCGACGCACAGGAACACCAGGATGCCGACTGGCTTGTTGCGCGACAGGCCGACCCAAATTTTCACCGCGCCCAGCGCCGGCAAGGCCAGCGCGACGAGCAGCGGCTGGAGCCTCGCTTTCCACACGAATTCGTCCGGCACGAGGAAGCCGTCGGTCCGGAGCTGCTTTTGCATCAGCTCCACGGCGTTCGCCATCCGCTCGCGGAGTTCTTTGAGCTTCAGTCCTTGGGAACGCCCCACGGCGTCGCAGACGCCACGCTCGAAGGGATGCGGATTCGGGCCGAGCGGAGTGAGCGTTGCCAGCACCGTGCCGCCGCTGTCGCCGACGGAGAGGTGCTTGCACGAAGCAAGGCTGGCGACAGCGGCGTTGACCGCCAGCACCGGCCCGCCCGTCAGGCACGCGACGACATACGGGTCGGTGGGCAGCTCGTGGGATTTGGGCACCGCTTCCGGCAGCGCGAGACGCCTGCGCAGTCGCCAGGCGAGGAAGAAGCCGACTAGGACCGCCGGGATGAAGAACATCAGGAAGTCCGGCCCCTGCCAGTCGAAGACGTTCAGCGTGGCCAACGCGCCGGTGCACCCCGTGGCCAGCCCGGCGATGGCAAAGGCCGTGACGCCGAGTTTGCCCGCCGGGAACCAGCGTGGCTTGGGGATGACCCAGGTGCGCCGGGAGTTGATGCGTTGGAAGTGCGCGGCCTCGCCGAAGCGCGTGGCGGCGTCGGGCCAGATGTCGCGCGGGGGCATCACACCGAACGCCTTCACGTAGCTGGCCAGCGTTTGGTCGTAGAGGTCACGGAACCTCGAGCCTTCGTCCTCGCCGCCCTTGGTCGGATGATGGTGAAGCGGGCGTTGCAGCACCTCGGCGCAAAAGTGTTTCCAATACGACTCGGTGTAGGTCAGGTGCAGATGCCACGCCTGGTCCACGTCTTCAGACGGGCAGGCGACGTGCGGTGCGGTCAGCGCGAGGAAGGTGAAGCGCTTGTATTCCGTCACGACACGGTGCGCGTAGTCGGAGGTCCAGCCGTTTTCGCGCGCGAGGCGGGCCGTGAACGGGAGCGATGCGCCGGGTTCGTCCGGGTTGAAGGCCTCCAGCCTGGCCAGCAGTTCGGTATGGTGAGTGTTCATACGACTTCTGCCTTTCGGCCGGAAGTCTAGCCGGGCCGCAGGCAGCGGGCAAGCTGGCAACGGTGCGTCACCACGATTTCACATTCGTCACCTTTCCGTCACACGCGCCGCCGTTGCTCATGCTCGGGGGAAGGGCCGCTTATACTTTTGCCGGCGCGTTGACGGTTGTGCCGCACGGCTCTTTAATCCGCTCTCGTCGGAAAAGCGGCTGTGCGTCAGCCGCCATCGCAATGAACATCCTTGACCGAATCTGGAACTCCTCGCTGGGGAAGAAATACATCATGGCACTGACGGGGGCGGCCCTGTTCGTCTTCCTCATCGGCCATCTCGTGGGCAACCTGCAAGTTTTCGGGCCGCCCGATCTTATCAACGGCTACGCGCACTTCCTCAAGAGCAAGCCGCTGTTGCTGTGGGGCGCGCGGCTCGGCTTGCTGGCGTGCGTGGCGCTGCACATCGTGTCCGCCGTGACTCTGGCCCAGCTCAACGCCGCCGCACGTCCACAGGCTTACGCCACACCTGGCGCTTACGGCGCGAGCAAGGCGTCGCAATACATGCTGCCCACGGGCATCGTCATCGCGGCGTTCATCGTGTATCACCTCGCGCACTTCACGGTGCTGCTGCCGGGCGTCAATGGCCTCGGTGACTTCTCGAAGCTCACCACCACGCTGCATGGCGAGACGGTGCCGGATGTTTACGCGATGATGGTGCTCGGCTTGCAAGTCAAGTGGGTCTGCGCGTTCTACCTCATCGCCCAGGCGCTGCTCTTCATGCACCTCAGCCACGGACTGGCGGCGATGTTCCAGTCTCTCGGCTTCCGCGACCATGTCTGGTGGCCGCGCATCGAGTGCTTCGCCAAGGCGGCGAGCATTGCGCTGCTCATCGGCTACAGCATCATCCCGGTGGCGATTTGCCTGCGCGTCGTCGGGAACGACTACGTCGAGCGAAAGAAATACGATTTGAAGGCCGCCAACCCACAGCCTGCGCCCGCGCTCGTCGCGGTGCAGGGAAAGGAGGCCAAGTAACATGGCCACGCTGAATTCCAACATCCCGTCCGGCCCGCTCGCGGAGAAGTGGGAACACCACAAGTTCTACACGAAGCTCATCAACCCGGCGAACAAGCGGAAATACAAAATTATCGTCGTGGGTGCGGGCCTCGCCGGTGCGTCGGCATCCGCCACGCTCGCGGAGTTGGGCTACGAGGTTCACAACTTCGTATTCCACGACTCGCCCCGGCGCGCGCACTCGGTCGCGGCGCAGGGCGGCATCAACGCGGCGAAGAATTACCAGAACGACGGCGACTCGGTGCATCGCCTCTTCTACGACACCATCAAGGGCGGCGACTTCCGCGCGCGCGAGGCGAACGTGCATCGGCTCGCCGAGGTGTCGGTCAACATCATTGACCAGTGCGCGGCGCAGGGCGTGCCGTTCGCACGGGAATACGGCGGCCTGCTCGACAACCGCTCCTTCGGCGGCGCGCAGGTTTCGCGCACGTTTTACGCGCGCGGGCAGACCGGGCAGCAGTTGCTGCTCGGCGCTTACTCGGCGCTGAACCGCAACATCGCCAACGGCGGTGTGAAGTCCTACACGCACGCCGAGATGCTCGACCTCGTGGTCGTGGACGGCCACGCGAAGGGCATCATCGTCCGCAACCTTCAGACCGGCGAAATCACGCGACACAACGGCGACGCCGTGGTGCTGGCGACGGGCGGCTACGGGAACGTTTACAACCTCTCGACCTACGCGCGCGGCGCGAACGTCACGGCGAGTTGGCGCGCTTACAAGCGCGGTGCGTGCTTCGCCAATCCCTGCTACACGCAGATTCACCCGACCTGCATCCCGGTCAGCGGAGATTACCAATCGAAGCTCACGCTGATGAGCGAGTCGCTCCGCAACGACGGCCGCGTCTGGGTGCCGAAGCGGAAGGAAGACTGCGGCAAGAAGCCCGCCGACATTGCAGAGGGCGACCGCGATTACTACTTGGAGCGGATGTATTCCGCGTTCGGCAACCTCGCGCCGCGCGACATCGCCAGCCGCGCCGCGAAGACGGTTTGCGACGAGGGCCGCGGCGTCGGCGAGACCGGGCTGGGCGTTTACCTGGACTTCTCCGCTGCCATCCAGCGGCTCGGCGAGAGCAAGGTCCGCGAGCGTTACGGCAACCTGTTCGCGATGTATCAGGAAATCACGAACGAGAACGCGTATCAGACGCCGATGCGGATTTATCCCGCCGTGCATTACACGATGGGCGGTCTGTGGGTGGACTACAACTTGATGAGCAACGTCCCCGGCTTGTTCGTGCTGGGCGAGGCGAACTTCTCCGACCACGGCGCAAACCGCCTCGGCGCGAGCGCGCTGATGCAGGGCTTGAGCGACGGCTACTTCGTGCTGCCCGCTACGATTTCCGGCTACCTCGCCGGACAGAATCCCGGCAAACGCCCGACGACGGACAACGCGTCGTTCAAGGAAGCCGAGGAGAACGTGCAGACGATGACGAAACGCCTGCTCGGCAACAAGGGCAAGCGCACGCCGGATAGCTTCCACAAGGAGCTCGGCAAACTCATGTGGGAGCACTGCGGCATGGCGCGCAACGACGCGAGCCTGCAAAAGGGCATCAAGGCCATCGGCGCACTACGCGAGGCTTACTGGAAGGAAGTGAACGTGCTGGGCGAGTCGAACGATTGGAACCAGTCGCTTGAACGCGCCGGGCGCATCGCGGACTTCATCGAACTGGGCGAGTTGATGTGCCGCGACGCGCTGATGCGCGAGGAGAGCTGCGGCGGTCACTTCCGCGAGGAGTATCAATACACACCCGATGACCCCGAGACGAAGCAGGGCCTCGTGAACCCTGGCGACGTGAAGCGCCGCGATGACCAGTTCGCCTTCGTGGCCGGCTGGGAATACGCCGGTGCGCCGGACAAAGCGCCCATCCTGAACAAGGAGCCGCTCGTTTACGAAGAAGTGAAGATGAGCACGCGCTCCTACAAGTAAGCTGCAAACCAATTACCATTTACGACGCGATGAAAGTTACTCTCAAAGTTTGGCGGCAGAAAAACCGGGATGCCGCCGGTGCCTTCAAGACCTACGAGTCTCCCGAACTGAACGGCAACATGTCGTTCCTCGAGATGCTCGACGTGGTCAACGAGCAGCTCGCCACTCGCGGCGAGGAGCCGATTGCCTTCGACCACGACTGCCGCGAGGGCATCTGCGGCACGTGCTCGTTGGTCATCGATGGCAAGCCGCACGGCCCGCACAAGGGCATCGCGACGTGCCAGACCTACATGCGGAGCTTCAAGAACGGTGATGAGATCGTCGTCGAGCCGTTCCGCGCGAAGGCGTTTCCGCTCATCAAGGACTTGGTCTGCGACCGCAAGAGCTTCGAGCGCATCCAGCAGGCCGGCGGCTTCATCACCGTCCGCACCGGGGCCGCGCCGGACGCCAACTCCATCCCCGTCCCGAAGCCCGACGCTGACCTCGCGATGGATGCCGCGCAGTGCATCGGTTGCGGTGCGTGCGTGGCCGCGTGCAAGAACGCCAGCGCGATGCTCTTCGTCGCCGCGAAGATTTCGCACCTTGGCCTGATGCCGCAGGGCCAGCCCGAGCGATACAAGCGCGCGAAGGCAATGGTCGACCAGATGGACGAGGAAGGTTTCGGAGCCTGCACCGTGACGGGCTCGTGTGAAGCGGTTTGCCCGAAGGAAATATCCCTCGACTTCATCGCCCGGATGAACCGCGACTACGGCGTCGCCCTGCTCAAGGGCGACCCCAAGGCCATCAAGGGCGGCGGTGCGGGTTAAGCGAGGGTTTGCCAACTCCCGTAGTCGCAACCTTCAGGTTGCGATTGAAGTGAAATCTGCCGGATGCGCAGGCTGAAGCCTGCGGCTACCGCGTGCTTACACCACCAGCGCCTTCGCGCGCTTGTGCATCTCCGCGATGAGCGACAGCGCCACGGGCGGCAGGTTCGGATGCCGCAGCACGGCGACAGTGATGGGCTTGAGTCCTTCCACGGGCACCACACGCAAGCGCTTGTCCAGCGGCTTGCCGGGGATGGCGACGGACAGCCCGATGCCAAAGCCGTTCGCCGCGTAGGTCTCCACCAGTTCCAGCGAGTTGACCTCCACGCCGGACGGCCACACCACGCCGCGCCGCGCGAGGCAGTCGGAGAAGCTCTTCGTAATGGTCTCGCTCGCGGGCGGGCTGATGAGCGTCTGGTCAATACGGTCGCGCTTCAGCAATTCATCGAGGCTGGTGATCTTCAGCGCCTTCGGCACCAGCAGCACGACTGGCACCTGGAGCAGCGGCTCCGATTGCACTCCCAGCGGCGGAGTGCCATCGAGCACCGTCACGGCCAGGTCCACCTCCTGGTCGGCGAGCCATTTCTCGATCTGCGGCTGCACGCCCTCGCGCAGCAGCACCTTGAGCTTGGGAAACTTGGGCCGCAGCGTTTGCAGCATCTCAGGCAGGTGGTCGCGCAGGATGATGGACGACGCGGCGAGTCGGATCACCTGTGTCGCGCCGCCGCGCACTTTCTCCTCAATGCCTTCGAGGCCGTCGAAAAACGGCTTGATGTAGGTGAAAAGCTCCTCGCCTGCG
>JBEBFV010000342.1:0-7054 GCA_040081795.1 Limisphaerales bacterium
GGGCTTGCACACGGGGCACACGCGCGTGCGCGGCAACGCGGGCACGGTCAATCCGCTCGCGCAGTCACTCCGGCCAGGGGACATGACGGTGGCGCGCGCGCTCAAGGCCGCCGGCTATGCGACGGCGCTCATCGGCAAGTGGGGCCTCGGCGACGAGGGCGAGGCGGCGGTGGGGCTGCCCACGCGGCACGGGTTCGATTACTTCTTCGGCTACGCGAACCAGCACCACGCGCACAATTATTACCCGGACTTCCTGATGCGCGGGGAGGAACAGGTCAAGCTGCGGAACAAGGTCGCGCCCGGCAGCGCCGACAATCCTGTGGCGAAGAGATTTGGCGTCGGCTACGCAAACGAGAAGGTGGAGTATTCGCACGACCTCATCGCGGCCGAGGGGTTGAAGTGGGTGGAGCAGCAGAAGGACAAGCCGTTCTTCCTCTACTTCGCGCTGACCACGCCGCACGCGAACAACGAGGCAAATCGCGACCTCAAGAACGGGCAGGAGGTGCCGGACTTCGGCATCTACGCGGACAAGGACTGGTCACCGCAGAACAAGGGGCAGGCCGCGATGATTTCGCGGATGGACCGGGACATCGGGCGGCTCTTCGAGCTGCTGAAGCGACTGAACCTCGACGAGCACACGCTGGTGTTTTTCAGCAGCGACAACGGGCCGCACAACGAGGGCGGGCACACGCCGGAGCTGTTTCAGCCGGCGGGGCCGTTGCGCGGGATGAAGCGCAGCCTGACGGACGGCGGCATCCGTGTGCCGTTCCTCGCGCGCTGGCCGGGGAAGATTAAGCCCGGCGGCGTGTCGGCGCACGTCGGGTGGTTCGCGGACTTCCTCGCGACCGCCTGCGCCGTGAGCGGGGCGAAGGTGCCGTCGCCGACGGATGGCGTGAGCCTCACGCCCACGTTATTCGGTCTGCCGGAGCAGCAGATTCAGCACAAGCATTTGTATTGGGAGTTTCACGAGCGCGGGTTCAACCAGGCCGTGCTGATGGACAACCGTTGGAAGGCCATCCGTCTCGGACGGCTGGATGCGCCCGTGGAGGTCTTCGACGTGACCAGCGATCCTGGCGAGGCGAAGAACCTGGCGACGGAGAAGCCCGAGCTCGTCGCCCGCGCGAGGGAGTTGTTCGTCTCGACACGCACCGAATCGCCAGACTGGCCAATCAAGGAAGGCGTGCCCGGCGCGCCGGGCAAAGGCGGGAAGAAGAAGTAGCGCGGAGCTTGGGAGTCCAAATTCTTGCAGACACGCCGCCCGGCTATCGGCTACGCTTCACCCCATCCTGACCTACGAAAGGCGCAGCGGAACCATCAGCTTTTGACCATGAAACAGAAATCCGGATCCAATCGCAGCGGCCTGCTCGGCGGCGGCAACTGGATCGTTGACCAGGTCAAGATGATTGATGTGTATCCGCAGCGCGAGCGGCTGGCCAACATCAGCCGCCAGTCAGAGGGCACCGGCGGCGCGCCCTACAACGTGCTCGTGGACCTCGCGCAGCTCGGCGCGCCTTTCCCCCTTACCGGCGCGGGACTGGTAGGCAAGGACGCGTTCGGCAGCCAAATTCTCGCCCACTGCCAGAAGCTCAAGATTGACCCCAAGTTTCTCCGCGCCACGGCCGACGCGCCCACGTCCTACACCGACGTGATGACCGAGACCAACGGCGGCGTGCGCACCTTCTTCCACTGCCGCGGCGCGAACGCCCTCTGGGACGGCAAGGACCTCGATTTCTCCAAGACGAAGGCGAAGATTTTCCACCTCGGCTACCTCCTGCTGCTCGACGCGATGGACAAGGAGGACAAGAAGTTCGGCACGAAAGCCGCCGCGCTCCTCGCCGCCGCGCAGGAGGCCGGCCTCAAGACCAGCGTGGACACGGTCAGCGAGGACAGCGACCGCTTCAGCAAGATCGTCACGCCCGCGCTCAAGTTCGTGGACTACTGCATCCTCAACGAGCTGGAGGCGGGCAAGACCACCGGCTTCAAGATTCGCAAGGCCGACGGCTCCCTCGACACCGTCTCGCTCCGGCACGCAGCCGGCGCGCTGCTGCAATGCGGCGTGAAGGAGCTCGTCGTCATCCACTTCCCCGAGGGCGGCTTCGCCCGCACGCGCGACGGCAAGGACTCATGGCAATCCTCCCTGAACCTCCCGCAGAGATACATCGCGGGCAGCGCAGGCGCGGGCGATGCCTTCTGCGCCGGCGTCCTCTACGGCCTGCACGAGGGCTGGGACTTGAAGCAATGCCTCCTTACCGGCGTGTGCGTCGCCGCCGCGAGCCTGAGCAACTCCACCTGCACGCAAGGCGTCGGCAAGCTCGACGCCGCGATGGCGCTGGCGAAGAAATACCGGCCGAGGCCGCCGCTGGAGCCGGAGTTTTAGGACGGAGCTTACGGAAACTGAGTGGAAAGGAGTCGGAGCGTTGCCGGGCTTTGTGCACTTCAAATTATTGCGCCCTCACTTCTGCTCCGCCTTCACGTAGATATGCTGGGGAGCACGAGGAAAGAACTTGAACAAAGCAGGACAGAGCCATCCGTCGCTCTGGTAATCCTTGCAGTGATACCAGTTCCCACCGTCCTGCTCACCTCGACGATCCAACTGCAACTGAGCGCCCGGAAAAGGCCGTTGAGAGAAGATGAGGCGAACGCTCGTGTCAGACCCCGGTATCCCAGCCACCAACCGGTCGATCATCTCTGGTATGCCCTGGACAAACGGTTCTCTTTTCAATCCCAAACGTGGCTCATCAAATGCCCAGCTCTTTCCCGTGCGATACGGCTCAATCACCAACAGGGAATTGCCAACGGAAACATACTTGTGCTCGGAAATAGCTGCCACTGCGAGCAACACGAGCACGCCGACGGCTAGCGTTCGGCCACCGCTGCTGCGAAGCATCTGCTGGAAAGGGAGGAGAGAAACCAAGAAGACGACGAAGATGATTGCAGGCAGCCAGGCGGTGCGCGTCAGGCTGAAGAGGAAGAAATAGAGGCCGCCAGCCACAACTCCCAGAACCAATCCCAGAACAGAGTCGCTAACCGACTGCCGTCGGCATCCGCGAATCCATAACACCAGGCCAAATAGTCCGACTACGATGATCGAAACGTCGATGGTGTTCATGATTCAGCGGGGATCGAACGCGTATGCTAGTTTCCTGCCTGTGGATTGTGCGGCCGATCCGTTTTTGAGTGCGATCAGGCTAATGGTTGGTAAGCCCTCTGTCCATTGGGTTCTCCAACTCAGAGGCTCGCAGAGCGCCGCCACAGGTTTTGATTCGCAACCTGAAGGTTGCGACTACGGTCGCGGGTTGCTTCGCCGCGCGGTTCCGGCACTCTCCGCGCACGCATGAAAGTCCAGTTCCTCCAACTCGCCGGGGTCGCGGTCGCTGCCGTTTGTTTGCTCAGTTGCGCCGCGCCCGACGCCAGTTCCCCCAAGCCCACACGCATGATGACCACCCGCCTTGGCTATCCCGAAACCGTGAAGCAGGACGTCGTGGACGATTACCACGGCACGAAGGTTCCCGACCCGTATCGCTGGCTGGAAGATGACAACGCGGCGGAGACGAAGGCGTGGGTCGTCGCGCAGAACAAGGTCACTTACCATTACCTCGACCAAATCCCCGAGCGCGCGCGGCTCAAGGAGCGGCTCACCAAGCTCTGGAACTTCGAGCGCTACGGCATCCCGTTCAAGCAAGGCGGCCGCTACTTTTACTCGAAGAACGATGGCCTCCAAAACCAGTCGGTGCTCTACGTGGCGGATTCGCTGGAGGCCACGCCGCGTGTGTTGCTGGACCCGAACAAGCTTTCCTCCGACGGCACGGTGGCGCTCTCCGGTTATCGGATCAGCGAGGATGGGAACCTGATGGCTTACGGCCTCGCGGCGAGCGGCTCCGACTGGAACGAGTGGAAGGTGCGTGACGTGCGGACGGGCGCGGACGTCAGCGATCATCTCAAGTGGGTGAAGTTTTCCGGCGCGAGCTGGACGAAGGACGGTAAGGGCTTTTTCTACTCGCGCTACGACGCGCCGAAGGAAGGCGACGCGCTCAAGGGCGTGAACAAGTTTCAGAAGCTCTACTACCACAGGATCGGCACGGCTCAGGGCGACGACACGCTCATCTACGAGCGGCGCGATCAGCCGGACTGGGGCTTCGGCGGGCAGGTCTCCGATGACGGGCGGTTCCTCATCATCTCGATCTGGCAGGGCACGGACCCGCGCAATCGCATTTACTACCGCGACCTCACGCGCCCCGACGCGCCCGTGGTGAAGCTGCTCGACGACTACGACGCGGACTACAGCTTCGTGGACAACGACGGCGGCGTGTTTTGGTTTTACACGGACCTGAAGGCCCCGCGCGGACGCGTGATCGCGATTGATACGGCGAATCCCGCGCCAGCGCAGTGGAAGGAAGTCATCCCGCAGGCCGCCGACACGCTCAAGGGCGTGAACCTGTTCGGCGAGAAGTTCCTTTGCACTTACCTCAAGGACGCGCGCAGTGCGGTGAAGCTCTTCAGCCGTGAGGGCAAGCCGCTGGGTGAAGTCGCCTTGCCGGGTCTCGGCAGCGCGGGCGGTTTCGGCGGCAAGCGCTCGGACACGGAGACTTTTTACTCCTTCACCAGCTTCACCACGCCGGGGGCGATTTACCGCTACGACTTGTCCACGGGAACCAGCAGCGTGTTCCGCGCGCCGACGGTGGACTTCAAATCCACCGACTTCGTGACAATACAGGTCTTCTACCTCAGCAAGGACGGCACACGCGTGCCGATGTTCATTACGCACAAGAAGGGACTGAAGCCCGACGGCTCGAACCCGACCTACCTCTACGGCTACGGTGGATTCAATATCAGTCAGACGCCCGGTTTCTCGGTGAGCATGGCGGTGTGGCTCGAACTCGGCGGCGTCTATGCCGTGGCAAACCTGCGCGGCGGCGGCGAATACGGCGAGGAGTGGCATCAATCCGGCACGAAGCTCAAGAAACAGAATGTCTTCAACGACTTCATCGGCGCGGCGGAGTGGCTCTGCGGTCGAACTGCTTACGTCCCAACTTCACAAGGGAATCCGAAGACGGGGCCAATTTCAGCCAGAGTTCATGCTTACGCACCGGTTCGCTACACACGACCCGACAAGCTCGCCATCGCGGGCGGCAGCAACGGCGGCCTGCTCGTCGGCGCGTGCATGACGCAGCGGCCGGAGCTTTTCGGCGCGTGCCTGCCAGCGGTGGGCGTGATGGACATGCTGCGCTTCCACAAGTTCACCATCGGCTGGGCGTGGACGAGCGACTATGGCAGCGCGGACAACAAGGACGAGTTCCCCGCGCTCCACGCCTACTCGCCCTACCACAACCTGAAGCCCGGCGTGCGTTACCCCGCGACGCTCGTGACCACCGCCGACCACGACGACCGCGTCGTCCCCGCGCACAGCTTCAAGTTCGCGGCGCGCTTGCAGGAGACTCAGAGCCGCATCGGCCCGCCCGTGCTCATCCGCATCGAGACGAAGGCCGGCCATGGCGCAGGCAAGCCCACGGCGAAGCTCATCGAGGAAGCGGCGGACAAGCTCGGCTTCATCGTGCAGGAGCTGGGCGTGAGCGTGGCGAAGTGAGGGCGAAATTCCCCCTTCATCATCCTCCGCGTAACCGCTTACGCTCCCACGCGTCACCAGTGCTGTGCTGGTTCCGTGTCCGACCGATTTATGGGTGAGCAGCCCGGCTTGGATGTCGCGGTGTGCCTGGCGCGCGTGCGCGAGCGTGATGAGGACGCCGCCCGCGCGCTGGTCGAGCATCTGTATCCGCTCGTCATCAAGATCGTCAGGGCGCACCTGCCCCGGGCGCTCGATGAGGAAGATCTGGCGCAGGAAATCTTTATGAAGGTGTTCGCCAATGCGGCGCAGTATCGGGGCGAGGTGCCGTTCGCGCACTGGGTCTCGCGCATTGCCGTGAGCACTTGCATTGACCGGCTCCGCGCGCAGAAGCGCCGGCCCGAGTGGCGCTGGGCGGACTTGTCCGAGCGTGAGGCCGACGTGCTCGACGCCATCCTGCACTCCGAGCACGAGCCGCATCCGTCGCAGGCGGCGGACGCGGGCGAACTCGTCGGCAAGCTGATGCAGACGCTCAATGCCGAGGACCAGCTCGTCATCCGGCTGCTGGACTTGGAAGAGCGCTCCGTGGCGGAAATTGCCGCGCAGACCGGCTGGAGTCAGACGTTGGTGAAAGTCCGCGCCTTTCGCGCGCGTCGGAAACTGCGCAAGCAGCTTGAGCAGCTCGAAAAGCAGAAACGCCATGAGTGAACCACAAGACAACTGGCAGAAACTCGCCCGCCTCGCGCGTCAGGCTCCGAAGCCTGCCGAGGTCGCCGCGCCATTTGGATTCGCAACGCGCGTCGCCGCGCGTTGGGCGTCCGGCGAATCGCCCGCGCCGTCCGCGTGGGATGTGTTGGAGGCCTTTTCGCTGCGCAGTCTCGTCGTCGCGGGCGCATTGATGGTGGCCGTGGTGTTCGTGAGCTACGACGTGGCCACGCCCGGCTGGACGCAGCAATACACCGTGGCCGACGCGACCTTTGACCCCATCTTCGAGGAATGAGCTGGCTCCGACATTGGAAAGTGGTCCTCGCGCTCGTCGCGCTGTTCCTGCTCGGCGCGGCGACCGGCACGGTCATCACGCTCAAGGTCGTCAAGCGCGTCATCGAGGGCCGCACGAACCCGGAGCGAATGTCGCAAAGCCTGCTTCAGGAATACCAACGCCGCTTGCGCCTCACGCCCGAGCAAGCAGAGAAGATCCGCCCCATCCTCCAACGCACGGGGCGAGAGATGTGGGAACTGCGCGCCGAGATGTCCGGGCGCACATTCCAAGTCATCCGCCTTTCGCACGAGGAAATCGCCGCAGAGCTGCAGCCTGAGCAGCGCGAGGAGTTCGCACGCGTGAACAAGGAGATGCGCGAGCGCTACCGACAGCAAGGGCCGCCGGGACCGAAGGGAATGCCGCCGATGAAGGGGCCGGGAATGTTCGGCGCGCCCGCACCAAAGGGTGAGCTGAAGAACTTGAAGGAGGGCGACAAGTGACTCTTCGTAGGAGAC
>JBEBFV010000343.1:0-7048 GCA_040081795.1 Limisphaerales bacterium
GGTCGGTGGGCGCGCCCCACTTGGCGGACAGGTAAGTGGAGACGGCCTTCAAGTCCGCTTCGCCGAGCGAGCGCGGATAGACGAGCACTTCGGCGATGTCGCAGGGCAAACCCTCTTGCGTCGCGACGTTTGCACCGAGGATGAAGCCGCCGAGCGGGTTGCCGCCCGCGCTGAAAACGAAGGTGTGCGTTTGCCAGCCGCCGTCACTCGTGGGTGCGGAGGCTTTCGCTGCGGATTGCCAAGCCTTGCCGTTCCACTTCACCGGCGTGCTACCGCTGCGCGTGCTGCCATCGAAGAAGACGCCGGCGTTCGTGGCCGACACGCGGGCGAAGACGACCACGGTGCGCTCACCCGCGAGCGTGCCCCACGAGCTGACGGCCTGCCACAACGCGGCGGAGCCGTTGAAGCGCACGACCGTCCGCGTGCCCGTGGCCGTGCTGACGTGGACGGCTTGTGGCCGGCCGACGACGCGCGTGAGCGAGCGGGCCTGGGCGTTCGTGCCAGCGGAGTTTTCCCACGCAGTGACGTTGGCTGCGTCCGCCTTCACGCCAGCATCGTGATACCACGCGTGAAGTCGCGCTGGTTCCGGCTCGGCAGCAGCGAGAAACGGTGCGGTCAGGAGAAGGAAGCAGAGGCGAAAAACCGGCGAAGCGAAGACAGCCACTATTGAGTGTAGTCGAAGGTGTAGTCGTTTGTGAACATGATGGTGGGCGTGGGCGTGGCGCTCAACGGAAGTCGGACCTCGTATTTCGTGAACGCGGCGTGGCCGTCACCGAAGGCCGTGTTGAAGCGGTTGTCCTGCACCTGCGAGCCAGAGATGAACTTGGTGTGACGATAGCCGGACGAGGCGATTTGGTTGTTCCACGCGCACCACATCGCACCCGAGTCGCACATGACCACCATCCGGGCGGGATTGCGAACCTGCGCTCCCCGGATGGAGCCGGTGTTGCCACTCGTCAGGGTGTTCAGCGCCGCCGTGCCGTGGGCGTTCGCCTCGTAGGAGGAGCCGAAGAACAGATACTCGTTGGTGGGATTGTTCCCGCCGACCTTGCCATCGCTGGGGCAGCGGGCGACGGGCACTTCCGCGTTGGGCGCGCCCTTCGACACCCCGAGATACGGGTTGAGGTAACGCGTGTCGGCGGCGATGGGAATATAGGGCGTGTTTGTGCCGGCCCGGCCTGACCAGGCGAACGCCGTCACACCGACCGCGGCGCCCGCAGCATTGAAGCACTGGCGAATGGGAAACCGGTCATCGTTGTCGCCGCGATACAACTCGGCCGCGATGGCGTGCTGTTTGAGGTTGCTCAGGCAACTAATCTGGCTGGCCTTCTGTTTCGCCTTGGCCAGTGCGGGCAGGAGCATCCCAGCGAGGATCGCTATGATCGCGATGACGACCAGCAATTCGATGAGGGTGAAGCCCGCCAGTGGGCGGCTGGATTGTCGCGAGTTCATGAATTCACCCCAGGGCGTGCAGGCTCAGGGCGCGAGCTTCAGCGTCAGGCCGGCGAGCGGTTTGCCGGCGGCGTCGGTGAAGCGCAGACAACCCTGCCAGTTGTTGTTCTCGTTGATGACCTTGAAGACCACGACGTTGACGCCGGCCTTGAGCGTGAGGCCGGTGGCCTTGTCCGTGTCGGGATCGAGCGTGCGTGTCTCGGCGAACTTCACGACTTCCTTGCCGTTGAGATAGACCTTGCCCTGGTCGTTGCTGCCCATGAGCAATTGCGCGCCGGTGACGTCCTTCGCGGCGACGACATAGGCGACGGCGTAGGCGGTGACGTTTTCGTGCATCCCGCCGAGAAGTTCGTTCACGTCGAAGAAGTAGTCCTTGGCCTTGATGGCGCGCCACTTGATTGCCTTGCCTGCGATGGTGACGGCGTCACCGGCCTTGGGCTGGAGCGCGGCCTCGAAGGGCACCTGCGGCTTGTCAATTTCCTCGGCCCCGGTGTTCTCACCGGCGAGCTGGATGGGCGCGAGCAGAAGCCAGTCGCGGATGAAGCCCTTGGCATCGGGCTTCAGCGGTGCGTCGGCAGCGGACGCCAGGAGCGCGGTGGAAACGAGGGTGGTGAACGTGAAGCGGGCGAGGAGCTGGGTGAGCGGGTGTTTCATGGAAGTGAGGATGCTGAGGCGGTGGTGTGCGGTCAATCTTGGAGCGCGGCGTTCACGCCGCAGAAAGCCACGGCGGGAAAAGTGCGTCCGAGTGCCACGGCTTTTCTCACGCTTCTGCGGCCTGAAGGCCGCGCTCCGGAATCACTCTGCCCCCGGCGGCACGAAGGCCACCGTGGACTGAATCGCGTGATAGCAGGTGCAGCCCGAGCTGGCCTCCACCTGCACGATGATGCCGCCGGCGGGGATGATGTTGATGAGGCAGCCGGGCCGCATCCCGGTGAAGTTCATCAAGGTGCCGCCCGTGCCCGCGTCGCGCATCACCGTGTAGCCATCGCGGTAGAAGAGCATCCCGGCGGAGGCCGACATCTGGCCGCACGCGCCATTGCGCGGGACGACCCACGGCACCATTCCCTTCGACCCGGGCTTCGTGACAACGGTGCCGGTGCGCAGGTCGTAGGCTTTGGGCCGGCCGATGACGTGCTCGCCCACGAGCACGGGGCGCACGCTGTTGCCGATGGCTTCGTTCCAGAGCGGCGAGCCGTCGGACGTGGACAACGCCAGTCCGCAGCGCTCGCCCTCGTCGCCCTTGGGTGCGCCGTAGGCGGAGTAAACCCCGGAGAGCAGCACGCCGTTCTTCGCGGTGAGGCACAGGTTGCCGGTCCAATTGCCGCACTTGGTGGAGCAGAAAGTGCCGGCTGGGAGTGAGGTTGAGGCATGGCTGGCTCACTTCTTTCCCAACAACCCCACGCTGCATTTTTAGAAATCTCATGGCGCGTGCTCACTGGCTTGGGGCGCGTATGGACTTGTTGACACTGGTTACGGCGAGCGCTGTGGCGCCAAGCTCCATCCAGGTGGGAGGAATCCTTGTAAACATTCATCATTCTGTTCCTGTCGAGGTTGCTGGTGTCCGTGAGCCACGGGCTTCATCGTTGGGATGGTGGGGATTCTACGTTGAAGTTAAGCATCATCCCGGCATCTTCGTGCTCCAAGTTGTGGCAGTGCTTGATGAACCGTCCCGCATGGGCGTCGAAGCGGACCAGGACGGCGACCGTTTCGTTTGGGTTCACGAGCACCGTGTCTTTCCAGCCGCCATCCGTCGGTGTCAGCATCCCAGTGCTCCGGCTGAGGACTTGAAACAGGGTTCCGTGCGGGTGCATCGGGTGGGGCAGCATGCTTCGGTTCTTGAACTCCCATCGCTCCAGCTGATTCCAAGCGACCGTGAAGTTTGTGACGTCCATCTTGAACTGCGCCCCGTTGATGAAGTGGGCCATGCGCTCCATGGTGATGTCGAACGTGCGGGTGCGGGCGGCCTTGCTCTCGTTGTAGGCCAGAATACTCGACAGCTTCCCCGGCACTTTGCCGGGGACGGTGTTGGGCTTGTCCACGTAAAACCTCATCACATCGAGCGAACTCCCTTGGCTCGGCCCCATGCCCATTCCCATCATGCCCATGCCTCCCCCCATTCTCATCCCGCCTGGCTCGAATGGCACGCTCCGCAGGGTCAAGCCGGTCCCGACGGCATCGCGGGTGAAATCCACCACCACATCCGCCCGCTCGCCCGGAGCGAGGGTCAGGTTGGTGACGGCTACCGGTGCCGCCAGGAGTCCGCCGTCTGTGCCGATGACTTGAAAGCTGCGGCCGTCATTGAATCCGAGTTTCAATATTCGCGCGTTGGAGCCATTCACCCAGCGCAGGCGATAGCTGGACCTGTCCACCGACAGCCAAGCCTCGGGCGTGCCGTTCACGAGAGCAGCGTCGCCCAGAAAGCCCATCATCATGTCCATCATGTTCGGGTTGTAGGTCAGTTCGCGGCGGGGATTGAGTCGCTTGTCGGCAATGAGCATGGGGATGTCGTGTGAGCCTTTCGGCAGGCCAAGCGCGCCTTCCTGCGGGTCCTCCACAATAAACAAGCCTGCCAGTCCACGATAGACTTGCTTGGCGGTCAGCCCGTCAGTGTGAGCGTGGTAGAAGTAGGTTCCCGCACGGTTAAGGATTGGAAAACTCACCCGGTAGCCCTGATCCGGAGGGACGGCACTTTGTGGAAGTCCGTCCATGGCGGAGGGCGCGAGGATGCCGTGCCAGTGCAAGACCAACGGTTCATTGAGCTTGTTGCTGACGCTGGCCGAAAAGGTGTCACCTCGCCGCACCCGGATCGTCGGGGCGGGCAGGGAGTTGTTCACCATCAGCACGGACGCCGGAAAGCCCGGCCAGACCGCGATGGTTCCATTCGCCGCCGTGAGCGTCGTCCCGTTGGTGAACTCTGGCGTTGGCCGCAGTTCATTGCCGGGGTGCATCGCCGCGCGGCAGGCGGGAACAAGGAATACGAGCGCAAGGAGAATCGATTCAATCTTTGAGTTCATAAGGACTTGGTTTTCGAGTTGTTGGGAATGGAAAGTTGGAGTTCCTGAACGAGCAGCAGGGAACGGGAGGAATGTTGAACTGTGCCTGCGCACGGGAGCAGGCCGGCCTCAACCCAAGCGACACGGGCACGAGCGAGGCTGCGAAACACCGGGCCAAGGCGCACTTCAGGGGTGAAGGCCCAGCATATCCCTGCTTGGCGGGAGTCAGCAAGGCTCGCCCCGTGCCCGCGCCGGACCGCGCGTTCCACACGAGCCGCCCGTCCTTCGCATCGAGGCAATAGACCAGCCCGTCGTCCGAGCCGGCGTAAACCCGCCCAGCCGCCACTGTCGGCGCGAGCCGCACCGGGCCTTCGGTGAAGAACGTCCAGCGCTTCGCCCCCGTGCGTGCGTCCACGGCATGAATGCCGTTGTCCACTGCCGAGCCGAAGAACACCGTGTCGCCGATCATCGCTACGTGCGTGGCGTCATCGAAGGCGAGCTTGGGCAGCTCGTTATATCCTGCCTGCGGACTCGGCCACGCGCGCGTCGGCTCGGCGGGCGGGGTGTAGGACCAAAGTTCGTTCAGCGGCAACGTAAGCGCTTCGCCCGACACGCCACTCCGCGCGCGGTCGTGCATGAACGTGGGCCAGTCCTCGGCGACGGCGGTGGCTGCCAGACACAACCCGGTAAACAAGGTGCAGGTGAGTTTCATGGCTTGGCTGAACGCGCCTTGAGTTCGCGCTGCAAGGTGGCGACGACCGTGTCCTTTAACAGCGCGGTGCCGGCGGGCTGCCAGTGGAACTGGTCGCCGCGCGCGAGGTCGAGGCGCGAAGACACGACGGCGTAGAGGTCGTTCACGGGAACCTTCGCCTCGGCCATGACTTTCGCGGCCAGGCGGTTGTGCTCAATGATGACGGGGTTGATGTCCGCGTCGAGCTCGCCGGGCTTGCCCTTCGCCGTGACGGGCGTGCTGCTGGCCCAGATGAAGGTCGCGCCGGGGGCTTTCGCGCGGATGGTCTCGACGAGCTTGCGCGTGAGCGGCTCGAATTGGCCGTCCGGGATGCGGCCCTTCTGCCAGCCGTGCAGGCCCATGTTGACGTGAACGATGTCGTAAGGGCCTTGCGCCAGGACCTCGGCGAGCATCTCGTGGAGGCGATACGAGGACTGCGCGAGCGGGTTCACCCACGCATCCACGTAAGCCTGCCCGTCGAGCGCCTTCACGGTGCCGGCGAGGTAGCCGTTCAGAATTGAATCGCCCATGAGCAGCACGCGCGGCCGTTTCGGGTCGGTGCGCGTGGCCTTGTCCAGGCGCCAGCCCTGCCCGTCGGCGTGCAGGCGCGGGTCGGACTCGGTGGCTGCGGAAGATTTGAACGCTGGCTTGGCGGCGGCTCCGAGAGCGCAGACCGCAGCCCAGCAAAGCAGAGTCTGGTAAAGTTTCATTTCGCGACGGGTGAATCGGAATTGGGCCGGATCATCAGCACGAGGATCACCGACAGCATCGCCGTGCTGGCGAAGACGCCGAAGATGACATTGAGCGGCACCTGCCGGTCGCGCAGCGCGCCGAAGGCCACGTCTGCGAAGCCGCCGCAACTGATGCTCACGAGGTTCATCAACCCGTAGCCGGTCGCGCGCAGCTCGGGCCGGACGATCTGCGAGAGGATGGGCATGTTGTTGCAGTCGAACGCGCCCCAGCCCAGGCCGAACAGCACGAGGAAGAACACCGCGACGGCGAGCGAGCCGGAGTTGCCCACGCCGAAGAGCGCCGGGATGAGCAGGCTCATGCCCAGCGCGCTGGTGAAGATGCGGCCCCGCTCGCTCCGCCGCATCCAACGGTCCGCGAGCCAGCCGCCGACGAGCGCGCCGACAAGCGAGGCGATGTTCACGAAGAGCGTCGCGGACACGCCGGCCTTGCCCTGGCCGATGTTGAACTTGTCCTTGAGGATGGCGGGCATCCAGTCCTTCACCACCCAGCCGGCCAGCGCGGGCAGCGTGAAGTAGAGGACGAGCAGGATGAACGAGCGGTTGGTCAACAGCTCCGTTGCCGCCACGCCGATGGAGGTTTTCGGTGCGGCGGTCTCACCGGCGGCAAGCACTGGCTTCGGCGCGTCGCGCAACAGGAACAGCAACGGCACGGCGTAGATCACGCCGATGGCCCCCGTCACGTCGAACGCCCAGCGCCAGCCGTGTTGCGGGCTGTCCGCCACGTAGCCGCTGAAGCCGCCGATCATGATGCCGACGTAGATGCCCATCTGGTGGAAACTCACCGCGCGCGAACGCGTGTCGCCGAGGTGATGGTCCGCGACGAGCGCGAGCGCCGCCGGGATGTAGAACGCCTCGCTCACTCCCATGAGCGAGCGCGCCCAGAGAAGTTCATCATAGGTCTTCACGTGACCCGTCCACCACGTCACGAGCGACCACACGAAGAGGCTCGCGCAGATTGTGTAGCGCCGGCTGAAGCGGTCCGCGATGTAGCCGCCCACCGGGCTGAGGATGGCGTAAACCCATTTGAACTGCCCGAGCATCATCCCCCAGTTCGCCTCGGTGCCGATGCTCGGGATGTCGCCCATCACCGAATACTTCATCGCCGCCATCATCTGCCGGTC
>JBEBFV010000344.1:0-7036 GCA_040081795.1 Limisphaerales bacterium
GGCGAGCTGCACCCGGCGGTGGGCGGGAGCATCGAGCGCTTCAACGAGACGCGGCGGCACACGCTCTGGGAAATCCGCGCGCGTGTTGGCTACGTGGGACCGGACTTGCAGACCGCCTACCGCGACGACCTGACTGCGCGGGAGGTCGTCGCCTCCGGCTTCTTCGCGAGCATCGGCCTGCTGGACGCGGTCACGCGCGCGCAATGGCGGCGAGTGGACGCGGTGCTGGAGCAGTTCTCACTTGGCGATCTCGCGCAGGAAAACTTCCTCCGCCTCTCCTACGGCCAGCGGCGCCGCCTGCTCCTCGCGCGGGCAATGGTGCATCGCCCGCAAGTGCTGCTGCTGGACGAGCCGCTGGACGGGCTGGATGAGGGAGCGCTTGTCAGGATGTGCCAGCACGTAAGCGAACTGAACCTAACTGGGATCGCCCTCGTGGCAGTTTCACACCGGCTGGATGAACTAACGACGGCTGCCCCAGTGGGATCAACCTGCAACGAAGAACCGAGCACCGGACGATTACTCGGTGCCAGCTTGGGATAGCCAGAGCGAATCGGGATTATTGGCCATGGCAGTGAACCCGCCAGTGATCTGCGGGCCGTCGTAGTTGATGAGGCGGGTCGTGCGACCATCGGTCCAACGCTTAATCTCGGCATGGCCGTCGCCAAAATTGAACGAGCTGGCCTTGTTATGATAGACCGCCGGGAAATCAACGATTCCCCACGTCGCCGGTGCGGCGGGATCAACTCCTCGAACGGCAAACCCACCGTCATTCATGCTTTGGGGATGTTCATCGACAAAAACAAACGTGCGCGAAGAAATATCCACATCGCGGCGGTAAACCCTCCAGCCAGCGGAAGCGGGCAGCCACCCTGCGGTCACGTTGAAACCGACGCCTTGATTCATTGAAACGCTCCGCACGCGGGGAGCGCGGTTGGCCCGATTGTAACTCTTGTCCGAGGGGCACTTAAAAACGCCCGCGCTCATGCTGACATAGCGTCCCAGCGTGATGTTGTTTGCATGTTCCGCCGGCGATCCTGAACCTCCACCTGGCTTTACCCAAGTGTCGTTGAGCATATTGTTGACGTTGGTGTTGGCGATTTGGTTCTCCGCGCTGGTTCCAGTCATGTTCATGTTTCCCATCACCCAACTCTGGCTTCGATTGTCCAGATTGTTGATGAGCCGCCCGTCGTTCTCGGAATTATACAACGTCCACCCAAGGCCCAACTGCTTTAGATTGTTGATGCACTTGGCTCCGGTCGCCTTTTCCTTCGCCTTTGACAACGCCGGCAGGAGCATCCCCGCCAGGATGGCGATGATGGCGATGACAACGAGCAGTTCGATAAGGGTGAAGGCTTTGCTTCGGGTGGCAGAGGCGTTGGGCTGCATGGTCGGGTTGGTTGGTTGGTTGAGTGGAAAAGGCTCAGGGATCATACCGGTAGTTCAGCCAAGCCCAGTCATTCGTCGTGGGAATGCGCGCATCCCACTTCTTCATTTCCGCGTGGCTGTCAGCGTAAACCAGCCCTCCGCTCTGGCTGTGATAGGTGGCCGGCTTCTCGTTGCCCCAATTTGGCCCGGCACCCATGGCCCAGCCTCCGTCGTCGAGAGATTCCAAACCCTCTTCGATGAACACGAACGTGTCCGTCGGCTTGCTGAAGTCTGTCATGCGGCGGAACTTTATCTGCCCGGTGCCAAAGGATCCCACCTTTTGGGGCATGGAATAGTTCCGGACATACTTGGGAAAGACGGTGATGGTGGAACTAGGTGCCTTGTCCGGCTTGGTGCAGGCGAAAACTTTGGCGCTCCCGCCTGTGTAGCGCCCAAATTGCGCAAGGGTGACGTAGGTCTCGTTGCTCGCGTGCGTGGCAGTCTTCATGTTGCCCGTGCACCAGTTGAACTCGAACTTGCCATTGACCAGTGTAGGCGTCGTGCCGGAGGCGTAACCGGGGCCGCCCCAGCCGTAGTTGTTGACTATCTTGCCGTCGGCATCTTCTGGGTAAAGCTGGAAGGCTAGGCCAAGCTGCTTCTGGTTCGAGAGGCACTGTGTGGCCGAAGCCTTTGACTTGGCCTTGCTCAAGGCTGGCAGAAGCATCCCCGCCAGAATCGCAATGATGGCGATGACGACAAGGAGTTCGATGAGGGTGAACGCACCGGGGTTGGCGGTGGGATTGCGGGGGTTGGAGGTTGGTTTCATGGCGGTTGCTAGGCTGGTGAAGAGTGCTTTCGGCTGCCGCAGGGGTCAAGTTTTTGGTTGGCTCCGGCGGAATCTCGCTTGGCGGGCCGCCGCCGGGAAATATACTCCGCCCATGCAACTCCTCCGCTCTACCGCGCTCCGGCCGGCACTCGCCGGTTGTGCCGGCCTCGTCTTTCTGGCAACCGCGATCTCCGCCGCGAACTGGCCGTCCTGGCGCGGGCCGGGTGGCGATGGGTCGTCGCCGGAGAAGAATGTCCCGCTGCAATGGAGCGCCACGGAGAATGTGCGTTGGAAGATCGAACTGCCCGAACCCGGCGACTCCTCGCCTGTCATCTGGGGCGACAAGGTTTTCCTCACGCAGTCCTTCGAGAAGGAAGGCGGGCGCACCGTGATGTGCTACGACCGCCGCGCCGGCAAGCTGCTCTGGAAGTCCGGCACGACGTGGACGCAGCCCGAGCAGCGCTATGGCAAGAACCCGCACTGCGCCGCGTCGCCGGTGACGGATGGCGGGCGGGTCATCGCGTTCTTCGGCTCGGCGGGGTTGTTCTGCTGGGACATGGACGGCAAGGAGGTTTGGCGGCGCGACCTCGGCCCGCAGGCACACGAGTGGTCCTACGCCGCCTCGCCGCTCCTCCACGGCGACGTGTGCGTGCTCTACTTCGGCCCCGGCGCGAATGCCCGCCTCATCGGCCTGGACAAGAAATCCGGCAAGACGCTCTGGGAGTTCGCGGAGCCCGCGCACGAGCCGCGCCCGCGCACCGACGGCTTCAAGGGCAACGACCGCGGTGGGATGACCGGCACCTTCGCCACACCCGTCATCGTGCGCGCCGGCCAGCGCGATGAACTCATCCAGACGTTTCCGCAGTTCACTCGTGCCTTCGACCCGCGCACGGGCCGCGCGCTTTGGCATTGCGACGGTCTGAACGAACTCATCTATGCCTCGCCCGTCGCGGGCGAGGGCGTGCTGGTGGCGATGGGCGGCTTCTTCGGCACCAGTCTGGCCGTGAAGACCGGCGGCACCGGCGATGTGACCGCCACGCACCGTCTCTGGCAAAGCGTCCGCACCAAAAACCGCCTCGGCACCGGCGTCATCTCCGGCGGCCACTGCTACATCCTCAACACCGAGGGCGTCGCCGAATGCCTGAACCTCCAGACCGGCGCATCGCTCTGGCAGGAGCGCGTGAAGGGCACCGGCAAGAAAGGTGACTCGTGGTCCTCGATGCTGCTCGTGGACGGACATATCCTCTGCCTGAACCAGTCGAGCGAAACCATCGTCCTCAAGGCCAGCCCGAAGTTTGAGCTGGTGCGTGTGAACTCGCTCGATGGCGGCCTGGCAAACTCCTCCCACGCGATCAGCGGCGGCGATGTCTTCATCCGCACGCACAGGCATCTGTGGTGTGTTGGGAGGTAGCGGTTGCTTAACTTCGAGACTTGGGGAGCAGGCCGCACGAACCAAGATTTCCTGAGACATGAAGAGAACGAGGAGGGAAAACATTGGCAATGTCTCCACAAAGGAAATCTGCCAGGCCGTGTCAAGTCAGCTCGGGTGCATAGCTGACCGAGATATGGTTCGTCACTTGCGCCGACATTCCGTCGTGCCGGCTTTGATTTGGGGACGGTTTGAGGACTACGAACGAACCGCTCGAACCTACAAGTGTTGGCCCGTCTTTGAGTTCCGGCGGCAGGCGCTGGTAATCGCATTCTGCTCATCGCCGTATGGGCGGTCGGAGCATTGGTTTCTCGTGGGCTTGGGCAATGCTAAGAGAGGTGATTTTACTTGGTGTCCCCGCTTTGAAAGTTTGGAGGAGGCGTTTCGTATCTCTTCAGCTTGTCCAGCGAAGTGGGTCCGGCCAAGCATCAGCAAGGACTAACTTGAGTCCGATATCCAGCAAGGTTCGGCGAATTTTCCTCCTCCTCCGCGCCGTCGAACAAGGCGTTCAACCGGAACCGAATTTGCCCGACACGCATCAATCAAACTCGCTGGCCGCCATGACGCGCCGTCGCTGGCTGCAAGGCGGAGGCGCACTGGCCGGGGCGATGTTGTGGCCGCAGCTTCTCCGCGCGAAGGAGACCCAGAAGTCCGTCAACTCGCCCGCGCGCGCGGTCATCGTGATCTACCTCCAGGGCGGCCTCTCGCACTACGAGAGCTTCGACCCGAAGCCAGACGCGCCGTCCGCGTATCGCAGCACGTTCGGCGACATCCCCACGACGCTGCCGGGCATTCACTTCGCGGAACACCTCCCGTTGCTCGCCAAGCGTGCGCACAAGTTCAGCCTCATCCGCAGCGCCTACGTGGACTCGCCGAGCCATCCGGTGGCGATTTACCAAACGCTGACCGGCGGGGATCTTCCCGATGCCTCAGTCGAGGCGAAGAATCGCAACCTCGCGCATCCCAGCATCGGCTCCGTCATCGCCCGGGCGTGCGGCGCGCGTGCGCCGCTCCTGCCGCCCTACGTCGCCATCCCGCACTCCGGCCAGCTCGGCAACCGCGTCCACTACGCGACGGCAGGGCCGCTGGGCGTGGCGTATGAGCCGCTGGAATCCGGCATTCCGCCCGAGCACGCCAGCACGCCATTCGCCGGCCCGCCGGACTTGCGTCTCAACCACGGTCTCTCCGGCAAGCGCCTCGAAGACCGGCTCACGCTGCTCAACGCGCTCGGCGGGCAAGCCGCGTCGGCGTCCGTGGACAGTCTCGACAAGTATCATCGTCACGCGCTCGAAATGCTTTCCGGCGGAATGGCGGGAGGGGCCTTCGACCTCAGCCGCGAGCCGCTGCGCCAGCGCGAGCGTTACGGCCACCATCTCTGGGGCCAGCAGACCATCCTCGCGCGCCGGCTCGCCGAGGCGGGCGTGCCGTTCACCTTGCTCAACTACACGCTCAACCAGGAGCGCGGCCAGGACTGGGACACGCACGAGGACAACTTCAACCTGATGCGCGACAAACTCCTCCCGCCGATGGACCTCGCCGTCAGCGCGCTGCTGGACGATTTGGAAGAGCGGGGCCTGCTCGACACCACGCTCGTCGCCATGTTCGGCGAGTTTGGCCGCACGCCGAAGATCAATGCCAACGCGGGCCGCGACCATTGGGAGAAGGTCTTCTCCGTGATGCTCACGGGTGGCGGGCTGAAACGCGGCGTGGTAGTCGGCTCCAGCACCAAGGCGGGTGATTTGCCGTTCGAGCGGCCCGTCCACTTCAACGACGTCCTGGCAACCATCTACCGCCAGCTCGGCGTCGCCACGGACGAGGTCTTCCACAACGCCTTCGGCCTGCCTGTCCCCATTCTTGCGCGCGGCAAGCCGGTGGAGGAACTCATCTGAAACGCGGTGTCGTCGCGCATGAACACTGAGCAGCAATTCGAGGCCGCGCTCGGTTTGAGTGTTGGCGCCTTTTGTTTGGTCATGGCTTATCGGGCAGTCCGCACTGGAGAAACTACCAGCCAGGCGATCAGCCGAGGGATATCAATTATAGACAAGAACCGGGCAAGTTCGCCGAGCAGGTGATGCTGTGGATCGTGGGTGGCCTGACCTGTTTGGGGTTCACCGCCTGGGGCATCTTCCGGGCCTACTCGCCTTGAGTTGGCAAGGTGACGGGAAGTCGGATTGCGACCCGGCAGTGTGTTCAAGCCTCGTCGACTTTCCTTCCGAGTAAGGTGTCGGCGGGCACGGGGTGCTGATTCTTTCCCTTGCTGCGAGGCGGGGGATTCCGAAAGATGCCGCCTCGCGTCCGGCCCGCGTCACGGCGGACGCCACCAGACTTCGCGCATGAAACAAAAAGCTTACGCCGCCGCCGGGGTGGACATTGATTTGGGCAACAAGGTCAAGGGCACGCTGCCCAAGCTGCTCGCCAGCACGCATCGCCGCGAGGTGCTCGGCAAGGTTGGCGGCTTCGGCGGCCTCTTCGCGCTGGACGTGAAGAAGTATCGGCAGCCAGTGCTGGTCAGCTCCGTGGACGGCGTGGGGACGAAGCTGAAGCTGGCCTTCGCGATGAACAGGCACGACACCATCGGCGAGGACCTGGTGAACCACTGCGTCAACGACATCGCGGTGCTCGGCGCGGAGCCGCTGTTCTTCCTCGACTACCTCGGCACGGGCAAGCTGGAGCCGCACGTTTTCACGGACATCATCAAGGGCTTTGCGCGCGGCTGCGCGGCCAACGGCTGCACGCTCATCGGCGGCGAGACGGCGCAGATGCCGGGCTTCTACCAGGCGGGCGAATACGATGTGAGCGGCACCATCGTGGGCGTGGTGGAGAAGTCGCGGATGCTCAACGGGCAGAAGTCCGTGAAGCGCGGCGACGCGGTCATCGGCATCGCGTCGAGCGGTCTGCACACCAACGGCTATTCGCTGGCGCGGAAGATTTTGTTCGAGCAGCTCAAGTTTCAACCGGGTGACTTCGTGCCGGACCTGCACAACACGGTGGGCGAGGAGTTGCTGAAGGTTCACGTCAGCTACGGCCCGCTGGTGCAGGCGCTGCTGAAGCGCTTCAACTCAAAACCCGGAACTCCGAACTCGAAACTTCCGGTGAAGGCCTTTGCCCACATCACCGGCGGCGGCTTCGTGGACAACATCCCGCGCGTGCTGCCGGCCAAGTGCGATGTGGTCATCCGCAAGGGCAGTTGGGAGATGGGACCGTTGTTCCAGTTGCTCGCCGAGCGTGGCGGAGTGGATGAGGCGGAGCTTTACCAGGTCTTCAACATGGGCGTGGGCATGGTGGCCGTGGTGGCCGCCGAGCAGGCGGACGCGGCGCTGAAGTTCATCCGCAGCCAGAAGCACAAGGCGTGGCTCATCGGCGAAGTGGTGAAAGGCATGGGCGAGGCGCGGGTGGAGTAATGGAGCGCCGAGCAT
>JBEBFV010000345.1:0-7021 GCA_040081795.1 Limisphaerales bacterium
GGCCACCATGCTCTCGTCCTTGAACACGCAGCTAATCTGCACCTGGATGCGGCGGGCCTCGCGGTTGCGCACGTTGGCGACGACGCGCAGGCGGCCGTCTTCCAAGGTCTGCTTCTGGATGCCGGAGCTGGTCACGGAACGCTGCACCATCGAGTCCATGAGCGCGAAGGGCGCCTTGTTTTCGAGGTCGTAGCGCTGGGCGTTGCGTGCTTCATACGCGCCGCCGTGCTGGCAGCCGGTGAGGGCGGCGACGGCGAGGGCGGCGATGAGGGGGAGGAGGTTCGGGTGTTTCATAAAGTGCGAGGGGTTGAATGTCCAATTCCCAATGAATGACCAACGGCCAATGACCAATGGGCGAGCAGACGCGGCGGTGCGGACTGGCTCTGCTGACACACGAGCGCTGCGGCCACCGGGCATTGGAACTTGGTCATTCATTGGACATTGGGAATTGGTCATTGGTCATTCCTCAACGGTCGCTCAGGAAGACGACGGTGTCGCGGCCGGGTTGCACGGTGAAGGTGGCGGTCTTCACGCGGTGCGGCGTGCCGGCGGCGTTGAGAAATTCGACGGTGGCGGTGTGCTGGCCGGGCGGCAACTCGGTGGCGGCGAAGCTCAGGTGGCCGGGGAGATTCTCCCAGCAGCGCGTGTCGGCGGTTGGGTTGGTCGCGCCGGAGATGAGCTTGCTGGCGAGGCCGAAGAGCAGCAGGCCCGCGCCGATTTCGTCCGCGTTGCTGCGCTGCTTCTGATGCGAGGCGAGGACAGCCCCGGAGATGATGGCCACATCGCCGACGGCGTCAGAGCCGGCCTTGAACTGCGCTTTGCCGGCGAGGATGTGGTCCATCACGCGACCGCCACGCGTGGTGGCTTGGAAGTAGAGGTCGTCGTAGGCGGGCGCGGGGAGGGCTTGGCCGGCGACTTTGATGGCGGCGGATTTCACGCTGGAGTTGCCTTCGCGGAACCGGAGTTGTTCGCGGAACTGGCCGGTAGCGTATTTGAGCGGGCCGTTGCCGAACTCGACGAAGAACAGGACGTTCGCGCGCGGGGCGTAGGGCGGAAGCGGCGTGCTGCGTGTATGGCTTTGCGCGCGGGCGAAGGCGTCGGAGCCATCGGCGGCGAGTTTCACGGAGGCGAGGCCGTCGAGGTAATCGAGCAGCGCCCAGTCGCCGGCGTAGGCTTTGTTCTCGGCGTCGCTGTCGAGGAGCTGGCCAGTGCGGAAGCAGGCGCGGGCGTTGTCCGGCTCGCCGTCCATCCAGTAGAGGATGCCGCGATAGAAGTAGGCCATCACGCGCTCGTAAGGCTCGCCGATGAACATCTTCTTGGCTTCCTCGTTGAACAGGCGACGGGCGCTGGCGGCGTCCTTGTTCGGGCCGAGTATGCCGCCGAGGCGCGCGATGGCGTCGTCGAGTTCGGTCTTGGCCTGGTCGAAGCGGCCCGCACGCATGGCGAGTGCGGCGTTGCGGTAGCTCCAGAGGACTTGGTCGCGGCGGGGGGCTTGGGGAGCGGAGCCGGTAGTGGAAGCGGCGTTAGAGGCGGAGCCTTCGGAGTGGGTGGCACAGCCGGTGGCGAACAGCAACGCAAGGGACGCAACGGCCACGGCGATGCGATGTAACGGCCTCTCATTAGCACCGGGCTTCAGCCCGGTGTGGCCGGAGCGCGATGCGGGAGCCGTTTCAACGGCTTCCGCCGGGCGGCTACGGAGCCAGGGCAAAAACCGTTGAAACGGTTTCGGCAACAGACCACTCATGACACCCGGCTGAAGCCGGGTGCTAATGAGAGAGGCCGGAATTGCGCTTGGTTCACGAGCCTCAGAGAGGATTGGCTCGGCGGAGTGCATGACGAGTTGATTTAGTTGAGCACTGGCGGATAAGAGTGTCCGCCTCACGCTGCTCACCGATACACCGCGTCTTCCAGCCCTTGCTTCTTAATCTCCTCGAAGCCTTCCCAGATGATGTCGCTGGTGCGCGCGTCAATGAGCTGAAAGGTGTAGAGGATGTAGTCGCTCACGCCCTTGGAGGAGCGCGTGGTGAGGCTGGAGAGCTTGCCGGTGAGGAAGAAATCCGCGCCCTTGAACTCGACGACATTCGGGTCGCTGCCGGTCGTCACCTGGCCGGAGCGCTTGAGGTCGCGCTCACGTTCGAGGGCGGTCATGCGGTCGCGCGCGAGGAAGGTCACCTTGCCGGCGGACTGCGAGTTGAGCTGCGTGCGGATGCGGGTGAGGAAGATGTCCTTGTTGATGGGGAAACGCGTCTCGTTCACCACGGGGTCGAGCACGACGCGCGGGGTGCCCTGCGCACGGGTGACCTGCGGGACGCCGAGGATGCCGCGCGCCATCTTGTCGGCGACGCGCACGAGGTCTTGTGACTCGACGCCGGTGCCCGCGACGAAGCCGCGTTCGTCGGCCTTCATCTCGGTGACGGAGACGCCACGAGGGTTTTGGACGCCGCTCGCGCAACCGGCCAGCAGGCCAGCGACAGCAACGCAGCTCAGGGACACACTCCAACGGTCAAGGTTCAGTTTCATAGTCAGGGGATGTTGGGCGGGTTGCCCCGCCGAAGCAATACGGGTGACGACTTAGCGGCCGAAGAGCGAATTCGCTGCACCCATCTGGCTGCCGCCACCGTAGTAGTTGTTGATGATGACGGTCTGCGCCTGGATGGGGGCTGTGCCCGTGGTCGCCGCCGGCACGACATAGCCGCTGGCGATGGGGGTGGTGACCACGGCGGGTTGCGCCACGAAGACCGGCACGGCGTGCGGGTGGTGTTGCTGGCGGAAGGCGTGCGTCGCACCGGGGAAGTGCCTGTAGGCAGCGGGCGCTTGGTAGTAGTTTGCCGGTTGGCGCAGGCTCTGGTCAGCGATACTGCCAAGCACGAGACCGGAAGCGGCACCGATGGCGACGCCCTCCGCCGTCCTGCGCCCGTTGTTGTGGCCAATCACGCCGCCTGCGATGCCACCCAGCACCGCGCCGGTCGTGGAGTAGCGGTATTGGTTGCCGCCATAAAACGCCGGCTCCGAGGAATAGGCGGGCTGGTAGACAGCTTGGCGCTTGTAGTCATTCGACAGCGCGCCGAGCAGCAGTCCGGTGCCCGCGCCGATGCCGATGCCTTCGGCGGTTTTGCGACCGCTGTTGTGGCCGATGACGCCACCGAGGATGCCGCCCACGACTGCCGAGCCGAGGTTGTCACGGCTGAAGAGCTGGGCTTGGGAGGGCAGGGTGGTGGCGAGGGCGAGACCGAGCATCAGGAGTGTTTTCATATTCGTGTCTTTCGTTTCGACTTCGACGTTGCTGTCTTATTCGTGTGCATACGTAACAGTTTGGCTGGAGCGGAGGGAAACCCAAATACTTGATACGGGCATCGGGAAAATCTGATGGGGCAGTGCCGGCGGTTTGAAACCGCCGCCCCGGGACTGCTGCTACCCACGGACGGCGACTGCAAGTCGCCGGCACGCTGGGGTCAGTGATACTCCTGCACCGTGCGCACCGCGTAGCCGCTCTTTTGCAGCGCGGCGATGCCGAGCGCAGCGGCCTTCGCGCCGGAGAGCGTGGTCATGATGGGCGTGCCGGTATAGACCGCCGTGGTGCGAATCTTGATTTCGTCCGCGCGCGGGGACTGGCCGGCGGGCGTGTTGATGACGAGCTGGATTTCCTTGTTCTTGAGCAGGTCAATCGCATTGGGCCGGCCCTCGGCGAGCTTGAAGATTCGTTGGACCTTCAGCCCGGCCTTCTCCAACACGGTCGCAGTGCCGTTGGTCGCGACCAACTCAAACCCAAGGTCGGCGAAGTCCTTTGCGACTTTCGCCACGTCTGCCTTGTGCGCGTCGCTCACGCTCATGAAGACCTTGCCCTTGAGCGGCAGCGGCGAGTTCGCGGCCATCTGCGACTTCGCGTAAGCCACGCCGAGGTCGGCGTCCAGGCCCATGACCTCGCCGGTGGAACGCATCTCGGGCGAGAGCAAAATGTCCTGTCCGTGAAACTTGTTGAACGGGAAGACCGACTCCTTCACCGCCCAATACTTCGTCCAGATTTCCTCGGTGAAGCCGAGTTCCTTGAGGGTCTTTCCGGCCATCACCTTCGCGGCGAGCTTCGCGAGCGGGCGGCCAATGGCCTTGCTCACGAACGGCACGGTGCGGCTGGCGCGTGGGTTCACTTCGAGGACGTAAACCGTCTCGCCCTTCACGGCGTATTGCACGTTCATCAGGCCAATGACCTTCAGCTCACGCGCCATCGCGTGCGTGTATTGGCGGATGGTGTTGATGACCGACTGCGACAGCGTGTGCGGCGGCAGGACCATCGCGGCGTCGCCCGAGTGGACTCCCGCGAATTCGATGTGCTCCAGCATCCCGCCGATGACGATGGTGCCGTCCGCCGGATTCGCGAACTGGCCGCAGTCCGTGATGCAGTCCACGTCCACTTCGGTCGCGTCTTCGAGGAACTTGTCCACGAGCACAGGGCGACCAGCGGAGATTTCCAGCGCGGCGTTGTGGTGGAAGTAATCGCGCAGCTCCTGCTCCGAGAAGACGATTTGCATCGCGCGCCCGCCGAGCACGAAGCTGGGCCGCACGAGCACCGGGTAAGTCAGCCGCTTCGCGATGACGATGGCTTCCTCGACCGTCGTGGCCGTGCCGTTGGGCGGCTGGGGAATCTGGAGTTTGTCCAGCATTGCCGCGAAGAGTTTGCGGTCTTCAGCGACTTCAATGCTCTGCGGGCTGGTGCCGATGATGTTGACGCCGTTCATTTGCAGGCCGAGCGCGAGGTTCAGCGGCGTCTGCCCGCCGAACTGCGCAATGGCTCCCCAGCACTTCTCCCGCTCGTAAATGTGCAGCACGTCCTCCAGCGTGAGCGGCTCGAAGAAGAGCTTGTCGCTCGTGTCGTAGTCGGTGGAAACGGTCTCCGGATTCGAGTTCACCATGATGGTCTCGAAGCCGTCCTCCTTGAGCGCGAAGGCCGCGTGAACGCAGCAGTAATCGAACTCGATGCCCTGCCCGATGCGGTTCGGGCCGCCGCCGAGAATCATCACCTTCTTCGCCGTATTGCCCTTCACCTCGTCATCGCCCCGGTCGTAGGTGGAGTAGTAATAGGGCGTGTAGGCCTCGAACTCGGCGGCGCAGGTGTCCACGAGACGATAGCTGGGCACGAGGCCGATGGCCTTGCGCTCGGCGCGCACGGCGTCCTCGGTGGTGCCGGTGAGATGGGCAATCTGGCGGTCGGAGAACCCGAGCGACTTGGCTTTGGCGAGTAGTTCAACGGAGAGCGGCATGACGCGAAAAATTCCGGCGAAGTAAGCCGGACGACTCCGGGGCTGGCAAGCAGCAATCCCACTCAAAACACCGGCACCGGGTCACTCGCTTTTACCGGTTCGTCTTCCCACACGACGGCTTTGGTCTGGGGGTCGTAGGTGAGGATGCGATGCTTGCTGCCGGGGACGGCGGGCACGTCTTTCTTCGGGAGCCACTTGGCCAGGTCGGCCTTGGTCTGCTTGTGCTTGGCGTCGCCGGCGAGGTTGGTCCACTCGTTCGGGTCGCGCGCCATGTCGTAGAGTTCCTCGGAGCCGTCGGCGTAACGGATGTAACGCCATTGCTCGGTGCGGATGCCGTGGTTGCCTTGGTTGTGCGTGGTGATGGCGGGCCACTGGCGTGGCGCGGCGGCGCTCTTGAGTTGCGGGACGAGGCTGTGGCCTTCGAGGTCGGGGCGCGTGGGGAAGCCGGCGAGTTCGAGCAAGGTGGGGAAAATGTCCAGCAGCTCGGCGGGGCGGCCACACTTCGCCGCCTTCGCGATGCCCGGCCCGGCGAAGATGAGCGGCACGCGCGTGCTGCGGTCCCATAGCGTGTTCTTGCCGGTGATGCCTTTCTCGCCGAGATGCCAGCCGTGGTCACTCCAGAGGACGATGATGGTGTCGTTGGCGCGGCCCGTGGAATCGAGGGCGTCGAGCACGCGGCCCACCTGCGCGTCCATGTAGCTGATGCTCGCGAGATAGGCGCGGACGAGCGGGCGGATTTCGTTCAGCCGCTCCAGTGTGACGAGGCGCGGCTCGGGGAGTTTCCAGTGCAGATACCAGGAGAAGCGCGGCGTGTCGTCGCGGTCGCCGGGCTTGCTGGGCGGCAGTTGGAGCGTCGCGTCAGGGTAGAGGTCGAACCACTTTTGCGGCGCGAAACACGGCACATGCGGCAGGCGAAAGCCGGCGCCGATGAAAAACGGCTTGTTCTTCGGCGCTTTCTGCAAGGCCTCCATTGCTGCGCTCGCAATCTTGTAGTCGCCCCCGTCCTCGTCCTTCTCGGGGAACGGCCCCCAATCCATCGCGGGATGCTGCGGGCCGGGAAGCTTGTTAATGCGTTGTGCGGGCTTGCCGATGCCGGGCGCGGGGCCCCATTCGTTGAACTCGGCGGCACGGTCCTTCGGCTTGATGGAACCGTCGTGGTAAATCTTTCCGCAAGTGTAGGCGAAGTAGCCCGCGCTCGTGAAGGTTTGCGGCAGCGTGACGTGCGCCTTCGTCGCGTCCACGTCACGAATGCCTGGCGCGAGTCCGTAGATGCCGGTGGAGGATGGGCGCAGGCCAGTGAGCAGGCTCGACCGCGACGGGTTGCACAGCGGTGCCTGGCAGTGGGCGTTCGTGAACAGCGTGCCGCGCCTGGCGAGCCGATCAATGTGCGGAGTCTTCACCTGCGGATGCCCACCGAGGCAGCCGATCCAGTCGTTCTGGTCGTCAATGGCGATGAACAGGACGTTGGGCTTCGGCGCAGCGGGGGCGGAGGCGCTGAGCAGGGTGAGGAACGCGGAGAGGAGGGCGAGAGTCGTGCGGTTCATGTGTCAGGCTCAGACGCAGTGTCGCGGAACTGGAGTTACGGGGAAGGCAAAACTTCCTTGGCGGGCGGATGCCTGATACGCGGGCGGCCAGCCGCATTTTTCCTCGCCCGGTCCGCGCACCTTCGCCAATGTCCCGGCCCGGCGAATGATTATCCACAAGCTGATTTACGGCTTTCTGAAGGCGAAGGGCGGCAGCCCCGAGTTCTACCAGCTCCAGGCGCG
>JBEBFV010000346.1:0-7003 GCA_040081795.1 Limisphaerales bacterium
GGGTTGAGCCCGAGCGCCTTCGCGGTGCTGGCTTGCAGCGCACCGGCGGGCTGGTCGCTGGAGATGAGGCGCGGGAGCTTCACGGCGAGGTCGCCGCCCACGGCCTTGAGCACGGCGTCGGACCACTTGCGTTTGCGCACGTCGAGAATGGCGGTGCCGCTGGCGTCGCCGTATTCCATCACGCGCTCGCCGGTGAGCCAGAAGTTCAGGTAGTCGTGCGGGAGCAGGACGGTGGCGAGCTTGGCGAAGTTTTTCGGCTCGCGGTTCTTCAGCCAGAGAATCTTCGGGACGGTGAAGCCGGGGAGGATGGCGTTGCCCACGGCCTTGCTCGCGCCCTTGAGCCCGCCGAGCTTCGCGGTAAGCTCCTCGCACTCGGCGATGGTCGAGGTGTCGCACCAGAGTTTCGCGGGGCGGATGACCTCGCCGGCCTTGTCGAGCGGCACAAAGCCGTGCTGCTGGCCGCTGACGCCGATGGCGACGACTTCACCGGCCTTCGACTTGGCTTGCTTGAGCGCGCCTTTAATGGCCGTGGCCGTGGCATCGCGCCACATGTGCGGGTGCTGCTCCTTCGCGCCGGGCGGGAGGTTGGGGAGGAGGTCGTGAGCGGCGGACGCGCTGCCGAGCACCTTGCCGGACTTGGCGTCCACGACGAGGGCTTTGGTGGATTGCGTGCCGGAATCAATGCCGATGAGGAGAGTTCGCATAGGTCGAAATCGTGCGGCGAGGATGGCGAAGGACCGGGGAAATTGTCCAACCATTCTCCGGGGTGGCGGCAAGGCGCGGCGGTCTGATTCAATTTGCTGGCGGCGGCCCCTGCGTTCGTGCCATTGATTTCCCGCACAGCCCGAACATCAGCCATCGGCAAACCAACATGGACGTGGACCCCAACCACCTGCTCCCGGCGCACGAGGAGACCGGCACGTTTCGCATGCTGCGGACCTCCGTGCAGAGCGGCTTGTCCCCTGAGCAGGCGATCCAGTTGGAACGCGTCGAGGCAGACACGTCAGGCCACCATGCCGCCATCCTCGTCGTGGACGACGACGACCCGATGCGCATGGTGCTCATGCTTACGCTTCGCGCCCTGGGGTATGTGAACCTCGCCGAGGCTGCAGACGGCGAGGCCGCTCTCACGCTGCTGCGAGAACGCGAGTTCGACCTGCTGGTGTCCGACATCCAAATGCCGGGCATGGACGGCTTCGCCCTGCTGGAAGCCATCAAGAGCGACCCGTTCCTGCGCCACTTGCCCGTCATCGTCGCCTCCGGAATGAACGAGCTGGAGTCGGTCGCGCGCTGCATCGAGATGGGCGCGGAGGACTTCCTGCCCAAGCCTGTCAACTCGACGATCCTGCGCGCGCGCGTCACCGCCTCCCTCGAACGCAAGAGGCTTCGTGATCTCGACCGCCTCCGTGTAATCCAGCTCCAGCAGGAGAAGCAGCTCCTCGAAATCGAGAAGGAGAAGTCTGAGCGCCTCCTGCTGAACATCCTTCCGCAGAGCATCGCCGAACGGCTCAAGGGCGGCGAGCGCAACATCGCCGAGCGCTTCGCCGAGGTCACCGTCCTGTTCGCCGACATCGTGGACTTCACCACGCTCGCCAACGAGACCGACCCCGAAGACCTCGTCACCATCCTCAATGAGCTGTTCTCCCGCTTCGACCGCCTCGCCGAGCGGCACGGCCTGGAGAAGATCAAGACCATCGGCGACAGCTACCTCGTCGTCGGCGGCCTGCCGCTGCCGCGCCCGGACCACGCCGAGGCCGTGGCGGAGATGGCGCTGGGGATGTTGGAGACCGTCCGAGACCTGAACAGCGACTCCGGCATCAGCCTGCGCGTGCGCATCGGCGTCAACTCCGGCCCGGTCGTGGCTGGTGTCATCGGGCGCAAGAAATTCACCTACGACCTCTGGGGCACGGCGGTGAACCTGGCCAGCCGGATGCAATCAAACGGCCTGCCCGACCAGATCAATCTCTCCGAAGGCACGCGCCGCCTGCTGCGCTCGCACTTCAAGGTCACCGAACGCGGCACCGTCCACTGCAAAGGCCACGGCGAAGTGCGCTCGTATTTGCTGGAGGGGAAAAAGGACTGAAGGCAGTCGTTTGAGAGGTCGGAGGCAAGTCGAGTTCGGAGTTGCGCGTCGTTTCCTAACTCAACAGCCAGGCGAACGGTTCGAGCCACCAGATGCATCCAAAAGCCGCTCCTTTGTCTCCCAACATTTCCTCATACCACCAGACTCGGAGACCAAGCCAGCCGACCGTGACCACTCCAAACTCAGCCGCCAACACGTGCGTCAGCCAGCCTTTGCCACGTCCGGGTCCGGGTGCGAGGTAGTGCAGAGCAATACAGATGAAGCCGAGTGGAAAAGCGCACACGAGCCAGAGCCCGGTCGTTGCGTCCGTGCTGGACATGCACGAGCCAAAGCCAACGTGATTCAACTCCTCATAAACAGGCACTGCGCCCAAGCAGGCCAAGGCCAGCAGTCCCATGAGAATCCAACAGCAGAATTCTCTGGTCCCTTCCACAAAGCCCGGCTTGGCCAAGGAGTTCATCTGGCTTGATCGCCTTCACGCCACCACCTGTCGCACCACCGTGCCATACACATCCGTCAGGCGGAAATCGCGGCCGTTGTGGCGGAAGGTCAGTTTCTCGTGGTCGAAGCCCAGCAGGTGCAGCATCGTCGCGTGCAGGTCGTGGATGTGGACGCGGTCCTCGACCGCCGACCCACCGAGTTCGTCCGTCTGGCCGTGGGCGATGCCGCCCTTCACGCCGCCACCCGCGAAGACAACGCTCATCGCCTTCGCGTTGTGGTTGCGGCCCGGGTTGCCCGCCGCGTTGCCGTCCGCTGCCGGCGTGCGCCCAAACTCGCCGCCCCAGATGACGAGTGTGTCGTTGAGCATCCCGCGCTGCGCAAGGTCGGTGAGCAGCGCGGCGAAGGGCCGGTCAATCGCGCCCGCCGTGTTGCGCATGGCTGTGACCATGTTGTTGTGGTGGTCCCAGCCGCCGTGCCACGCCTGCACGAAGCGCACGCCCTTTTGCAGCAGCCGCCGCGCGATGAGCATCTGCCGGCCCTGCTGGGTGTTCGTGCCATAGAGGTCGTGCATGGCCTGCGGTTCCTTCGTCAGGTCGAAGGCGTCCACGGCTTCCATCTGCATCTGGAACGCGAGTTCATACGCCTGCAAGCGCGCCTCGAGCTGCCCGTCCTTCCGCATCTTCTGCGCGTGAACCTCGTTGAGCTGGTGCAAGAGGTCGAGCTGCCGCCGCTGCTCGGGCAGCGAGACGAACTTGTTGCGGATGTTCTCGATGAGCTCCTCCGGGCGGTTGCGCGTGGAGTTGACCGCAGTGCCCTGAAACGCGCCGGGCAGGAACGCCGAGCGGAGGTTCTGCGCGTCCACGTTGCCGGGCGAGAGCGCGACGAAGCCGGGAAGGCTCTGGTTCTCGCTGCCCAAGCCATAGAGCGTCCACGCGCCGACGCTCGGGCGCGAGAAGCGCAGCGAGCCGGTGTTCATGAAGATCGTCGCCTGGTCATGCGCCGGGATGTCCGTGTAGGTCGAGCGGATGACCGCGAGCTTGTCCGCGTGCTGGCTCAACGCAGGCCAGACCTCGCTGATCTCGAGACCGGACTTGCCCTGCTTCGGAAACTGAAACGGCGAGCCGAACCCGGTGCCGCCGTTGGGCAGTGACTTGCCATCGAACTTCGCCAGCTCCGGCTTTGGATCCCACGTGTCAATGTGCGACGGCGCTCCCTGCGCGAAGATGTGCAGCACGCGCTTGGCCTTGGCCGGGAAGTGCGGCTTCTTCGGCGCGAGCGGCGAGGTGGAGTTGACCTCCGCAGCCTGCCCCGGCAGCGCGGGCATGAGGCCCATCCCCGCGAGCGCGGCGAGGCTCATCGCGCCGAAGCCCAGCCCCGACTGCGCGAGAAACTCGCGGCGGGTGCGAACCAAGTCGGCGGCGGTGGGCGGAGTGCAGAGGCCGGTCGGGAAGGTTTTCATGGCGCGACGGATTTGGGTTTGCTGTCCCGAATGTGCCACAACCCACGCCGCTGACAAATCCGCATTTGACCGGAGGAAGCACTCGTGGTTTCGGATTGAAGAACCCTCCGCCGCCAGCCATAAACCCGCTTCAATGAACACCGGCCTTTCCCGTCTCGCGTGCGCCATGCTCCTGTTCGTGTGCGCGCCTGTCGCCCGCGCCGCTGACTTGCTTCCCCCCGGCCATCGCCCGAAGTCGCCCGGCGTCCACGCGCTCGTCGGCGCGAAGGTGTTCCTCAATCCCACCACAGCGCTGACCAACGCCACGGTCATCCTCCGCGACGGAATCATTGAAAGCGTCGGTCGCGACGTGAAGCCGCCCGCCGATGCACGCGTGTGGAACGCCAGCAACTCCGTCATCTACGCTGGCTTCATTGATCCTTACCTCAGCATCACCAGCACGAACGCGCCGGTCTCGACCACGCACGTTGACCCGATAGACGGCCTCACGAGCGGCATCAACTTCCTCGGCGTGGACAGTCAGGAGAAGGCGCGGCTCCAGCCTGGCGCTGGCTACGAAGTCTCCAGCGTCACGCCGCACGCGCGAGTCGCGGCGGGCTACACGTCGGCGGGCAAGACCCTCGAAGGCCTGCGCGAACTCGGCTTCACCGCCGGCAATATCGTTCCTGCGAAGGGGATTCTCCTAGGCACGAGTGCGTTCGTGAATCTCAGCGACGCGCCGCCGAACGAGGCGATTCTCCGTGCGGACACGCACCAGCACATCGCGTTCGAGTCACAGGAGGTTTATCCCAAGTCGCTCATGGGCACGATTGCCGTCGTGCGCCAGACCTTTGCCGACGCGCGCCATTACGTGCTCGATCAGGCTGATTACCGCGCCAAGCCCACCGCCCGCAAGCGCCCCGACCTCAACCCCGCGCTCGACGCGCTCGCGCCCACGCTCAACAAGCAGACCACCGTCGTCTTCGAGCCGGGCAGCGTGCTGATGTGCGACCGCGCCGCGCACCTCGCGCGCGAAGTTGGGCTGAACTTCGCCGTGGTCGCCAGCGGTCACGAGTGGCGTCGGCCTGACTTGATGAAGGCGGCCAACGCGCCGTTCATCGTGCCGCTGAACCTGCCCTCCGCGCCAAAGCTGCCGGATGAAGGCGACTGGTTGGATGTCTCACTAGACCAGCTCCGCCACTGGGATTGGGCGGCGGAGAACGCGGCGCTGCTCCGCAAGCAAGGCCTTGAAGTCGCGCTCACCACGCACGCGCTCGCGGACCGGAAAGTCTTCCGCAAGAACCTTCGCCTCGCGCTGGACCGGGGCTTGTCCGAGAACGACGCGCTGGCCGCGCTGACCACCGTGCCCGCGAAGCTCTGCGGCGTGGCCGACCGGCTCGGGACGATTGAGAAGGGGAAGATTGCAAACCTCACCGTGGTCGAGGGTGCGGGCTACTTCGACGCCGACGCGAAGGTGAAGCAGGTGTGGATTGACGGTCAGGTGTTCGAGACGCAGCCGGCCAAGCCGCTCGTGGCGAAGGCTGCGTCGCCAAAATCCGCCGAACCGAAAGCAGAAGCCAAGGAGGGCAAGAAGGTTGAAGCCGACAAGAAGAAGGCCGACCTCGTCGCGCTCCAAAAGCAGCGCATCGCGCAGCCGCCGAACGCCTCGCGTGGTTCACTCGCGTCGCCAAAAACCGTCATCGTGCTCAACGCCACGGTCTGGACCAGCGGCCCCGCCGGACGACTCGAAGGCATGGACGTGCGGTTCAACAACGGCAAGGTCGAGTCCATCGTGAAGCATCCGTCGGTGAGCAAGGAGACGCTCGCACGCCTGCACGTGAGTTCCGAGACGCTCGTCATCGACGCCACCGGCAAGCACCTCACGCCCGGCCTCATTGATGCCCACAGCCACACGGCGATTCTCGGCGGCGTCAACGAAGGCACGTTGCCCTCGACCGCCATGGTCCGCATCGCCGACGTGGTGAACTCGGAGACGGAGAACTTGTTCCAGCAACTCGCCGGTGGCCTGACTATGGCGAACTTGTTGCACGGCTCGGCGAATCCCATTGGGGGGCAGAACAGCGTCATCAAGCTGCGCTTCGGCGCTGGGCCGGAGGCGCTGAAGTTCACGAACGCGCCGGCGGGCATCAAGTTCGCGCTCGGCGAGAACGTGAAGCAGTCAAACTGGACCGAGCGCCAGTCGCGCTTCCCGCAGACGCGCATGGGCGTGCCGACGTTTTACGTGAACCGCTTCACGGCGGCGCGGCAGTATCTCGACGACTGGGCAGAGTATTCGCGCAAGGGCGGAGTGCCGCCGCGCACGAATCTGGAGCTGGAGGCGCTCGGCGAAATTCTCAACGGCACGCGGCTCATCCACTGCCACAGCTATCGCGGCGACGAGATCATCGCCTTCCTCCGCGTGTGCGAGAGCTTCGGCGTGCGCGTGGCGACGCTCCAGCACGTGCTCGAGGGCTACAAGGTCGCCGACGAAATCGCGAAGCACGGCGCGGGCGGTTCGTGCTTCACGGACTGGTGGGCCTACAAGTTCGAGGTGTGGGACGCGATCCCATACGCCGGCAGCCTCATGCACGCGCGTGGGGTGAACGTGTCCTTCAACTCCGACTCCTCCGAGCTGGCGCGGCGTATGTATCTCGAAGCGGCGAAGGCCGTGAAATACGGCGGCACGCCGGAGACAGAGGCGCTCAAGTTCGTGACGCTCAATCCGGCGAAGCAGCTCGGCGTGGACAAGTGGGTCGGTTCGCTGGAGCCGGGCAAGGACGCGGACTTCGCGATCTGGTCGCACTCGCCGCTGGCCTACACCACGGTTTGCGAGCAGACGTGGATTGAAGGCCGCAAATACTTCGACCGCACGGCTGCCGCCGACCGCGCGACGACGCTGGCAAAGGAGCGGACCGACTTGATTGCGAAGGCGAAGAAGGTTTCATCGCTCTCCGGTGGCGGTGGAGAAGGCGGGGCGGCGGCGCAAACGCTTTTCTTCCAGCGCGCGCTGGAGAAGCTGCACGAGCTGGGCATCGCCGAGT
>JBEBFV010000347.1:0-7000 GCA_040081795.1 Limisphaerales bacterium
GTTCAGCGGCGCGCTGGGGACAGACGCGCCCTACTAGCGCCCGAGTTCACCACACATCCGCTGCCCACGCGCCGTAGCCACCCTCAACTCTCAACTTTCATCTCTCAACTCTCTCCCCCCATGCCCACCGACCCCGCCAAGTTCAAAGTCGCGAAGGAGATTTCGCGGAAGGACATCCTCCTCTGCCTCGCGCGAGTGCCGGAGACGAAGCGCCTCTTCGCCGGCAGTTCGGACGGCGGCGTGTATCACTTCGACCTCACGGCGGAGAAGCCCGAGGGCGTCGCGATGGAAGGCCACACCGGCTACGTCACCGGCGTCGCGGTCGCGGGCAAGCAGGTGGTCTCCGGGGCCTACGACGGCCAGCTCATCTGGTGGGACGCGGAGTCGCGCCAGAAGGTGCGCAGCTTGAAGGCGCACGACCGCTGGATTCGCAATGTAGTGGCGACGCGCGATGGCAAACTCATCGCCAGCACGGCCGACGACATGGTCTGCCGCGTCTGGGACGCCGCGACCGGGAAGCCGAAGCACGAGCTGCGCGGCCACGCGACGCTGACGCCGAGCCACTTCAGTTCGATGCTCTACGCCTGCGCCTTCTCCGCCGACGGCACCCTGCTGGCCACCGGCGACAAGATCGGCCATGTGGTCGTGTGGGACGTGGCGACGGGCAAGCCGTTGGGGACGCTCGAAGTGCCGGAGGTTTACACCTGGGACCCGCGCGCGCGCATCCATTCCATCGGCGGCATCCGCTCGCTGGCCTTCTCGCCGGACGGTGTGCAGCTCGCGGTCGGCGGCATGGGCAAGGTCGGGAACATTGACCATCTCGAGGGCAAGGCGCACGTCGAGGTCTTCGACTGGCGGAAGCAGGAGCGCGTGGCGAAGTTCTCGGGCGACAAGGCCAAGGGCCTCATCACGCACCTGGCCTTTCATCCGCAGGGCGAATGGCTCGTGGGCGCGGGCGGTGATTCCAAGGGGCTGGTCATGTTCTTCGACTTGGTGTCCGGCAAAATCCTGCGCGAGGAGATGACCTCGAATCACTTCCACAAGTTCACGCTCGATGAGACGGGCACACGCTTCTACACCGCCGGGCACAACAAGCTGACAGTGTGGGAAGCGGCGGCGTAGGCCAACGCGAGGGGCGCATCTCGACACTGCCCCGGAGCGCGGCCTTCAGGCCGCTTCAACGTCCGAGCGGCATTGGCGCAACGACTGGCCTGTGGACTTCGGCCACTGAAGCGGCGTAAACGCCGCGCTCCACCGCGAGCGCGCTCGAAATCCCCCGCGACAACCGGGCTGGCACTTCGCTAACCTTCGCCCATGCAACTCGGCTTCGTCTCCGCCATCCTGCCGGAACTCTCCCTCGACCAGGTGCTCGCCTTCGCCGCCGCCGAGCGGTTCCGGTGCGTGGAGGTGATGTGCTGGCCGGTGGGCAAGGCGGAGCGGAAGTTCGCGGGCATCACGCATATTGACGTGGACGGCTTCACGCGGGCGCGAGCGGAGGGGGTCCACGGGCTTTGTGCCCAGCACGGCATTTCACTCACCGCGCTCGGCTATTATCCCAATCCGCTCGACCCGAACCCCGAGGTGTCCAAGGTCGCGGTGGCGCATCTCAGGAAGGTTATCAAAGCCGCCGCCGTGCTGGGCTTGAAGAACGTGAACACGTTCGTCGGGCGCGACTGGACGCGCAGCGTGGATTACAACTGGCCGCGCTTCCTCAAGACGTGGCGGCCCTTGATCGCCTTAGCGGAGGACAATGACGTGAAGGTCGGCATCGAGAACTGCCCGATGTCCTTCACGCGCGACGAGTGGCCGGGCGGGAAAAACTTGATGACCACGCCAGCCATCTGGCGGCGGGCTTTTAGTGACATTTCGTCGAAGCATTTTGGGTTGAACTACGACCCTTCCCACTTCGTGCTCCAGCAGATGGACCCGGCGAGTCCGTTGCGTGAGTTTCAGGGGAAGATTTTTCACCTGCACGCCAAGGATGTGCAGTTGCATCGCGACAAGCTCAACGAAGTCGGCGTCTTCGCTCACTCGAACGAGTGGCACACCCCGCGCATCCCCGGCTACGGCGAGATGGACTGGGGCAAGTTCATGGCCGCGCTGATGGCGACGAGCTATCACGGCCCCGTGTGCATCGAGGTGGAGGACCCAACCTTCGGCAAGACGCTCCCGGGCCGGCAGGACGCGCTGCGTGTCGCGGGGAATGTGCTGCGGCCTTACTGCGTCGGCTGAACGAACCGGATGACCACTATGAAATTGAACTCCATTGCCCTTTCACTACTCACGACGTTCGCCTGGCTCGGCTGGCCAGCCGCGCTGCTCGCCGGTGACGCCACCACGGCCGCCGCGTTGCGGGCCTTGGGTGGTCAAGTCACGGAGACAGGCGGCGCGGTGACGAAGATTTCCTTCCGTGATTGCTCGATGCTCGGCGCGGCGGAGTTCAAACAGATCGGCCAACTCAAATCGCTGAAGAGCCTGACGCTCTACGGGAGCTGCAAGGGGCTGACCGACGAGACCCTCGCGCACTTCGCTGGCCTCACCGCGCTGGAGGAGCTGGGCACGGATGGCATCCAAGTGACCGACGCGGGGCTGAAGCATCTGGCCGCGCTGCCCAACCTGCGCACGGCGTCGTTTTTCCACATCGCGTTTCCGGACAAGGGTTTTACCGGCGCGGGCTTCGCGGCGCTCAAGACGCTGCCCAGGCTGGAGCGGCTCACGATCGCGGGCACACCGTTCAACGACAAGGGAATGGCGGCGGTAGCCGAGCTGTCGCAGCTCAAAGAGTTCCGCACCTGGCACACGTATCAGACGCAGGCGGGCAACGACCATCTCCTCAAGCTCACCGGTCTGCGCTCGCTCATGCTCGGCCAGCGCCTGCGCCAATACGGCGGCAAGCCCAACGGCCTGAGCATAGACGACGCGACGCTTGCCACGTTGGCAAAGCTGAAATCACTCGAATCGCTCTCGCTCGACGAAGCTCGCCTCACGCACGCCGGCCTCGTGCAACTCAAGGCGCTGCCGAACTTGAAGAAACTTTCACTCCAGCGCGCGGACATCCCGGAGGCGGACATCGCGAAGCTTCGCGCCGACCTGCCCGGCGTGACCATCGAATGGAAGCCGCTCACCGAGGACGAACGCAAGAAGCTCGAAGGGATGTTGAAGCCGTAGGGGGCGGGCGCGGCATTCATGCCGCAGGGGCGCGCGAACTTCGGGCAAGGTGGATTGATTGTGAGCACTCGCAGGATCCACGTTTCTGCGGGCTGAAGCCCGCGCTCCTCACTTCGCCGCCAGTCCCCGCAGGCGCAGCCAGTCCGCCGCCCGCAGCGGCCAGTCGGTCGGGCCGGTGGCGTTTGCTCGCGGGCGCATCCCGAAGCCGTGACCGCCCTTTTCGTAGATGTGGAGTTCAGCCGGAGTCTTCCGGGTGATGAGGTCGAGGTAGAGCAGCGTGCTTCCTTGCGGGAGCGAGCCGGTGTCGTCGCCAGCCTGCGCGATAAACGTTGGTGGCAGGCCGGCATCGAGGCGGATGTCGGCGCGGATGGCTTTGGTGGCCGTGTCGTAAATCTTGTAAGGGTAGATGAGCAGCAGAAAGTCTGGCCGGTGTGAAACGGCGGACTGCGGGTCGGGAAAAAACCGCTCGTTCGTCGCGGCGATGAGCGATACCTGGCCGCCAGCGGAGAAGCCGAGCACGCCGATTCGCTTCGCGTCCACCTTCAGTTCCGCCGCGCGCCGACGGACCTCGCTGACGGCGCGTTGCACGTCCTGCGCGGGGCCGGCGTGCGGTTCCTTGTGCTTGGTAGTGGGGGTGCGATGCGCGAGTTGGAAGGCGACGATGCCCTGCTTCGCGAGCCACACGCAGGCTTCCGAGCCTTCGTGCTCGTCCGCCAGCTTGCTGAACCCGCCGCCCGGCACGACGACGACCGCCGCGCCTGTGCGGGTCACCCCAGCGGGCGGCTCATGCACGAAGAGGCGAGGCTGCGAGACGTTGTATCGGCGTGAGGTGCCGTCTGCGCCCTTCTCGATTTTCTCCGGCGGGTCGGCGGGGACGACGGGTTCTGGCGTGCCTTTCGGCCAAAGGTGAATCTCGGGAATTGTGGCGGCAGTGCTGGTGAACACGGCGGCGGCGAGCGCCATTGTGGGGAGCAGGGTTTTCATGATTGATGCTTTTGACTGGGGGACAGGAGCGTCTCCCTCACGTGTGCTTGCCTACTGCGCCGATGACTTCCTGCAGGAGCTGGTCATCCAGTTCGATGAGGTGGCGCGGCCCGGGGAAGCGGCCTTCCTTCACGTCGGCGATGTATTCGCCGAACGCAGCGACGCGCTCGCGCTGGAGGCGGCGATGCTCTTCGAGGAAGTTGCGATAGGCCTTGGCGTGCCGGGGCAGCCGCTCGTCGTAGTCCCCGAGGATGTCGTCGGAAAAGAGGAATTGCGTGTCGCAGCCGCTGCCGGAGCCGAGCGACATGAGAATCATCTTCGTCTGCGAGCACAGGAAGCGCGCAAGGTTGTGCGGCACGCATTCCAACTCGGCTGCGTAAGCCCCGGCGCTCTCCAGTGTCTTCATCGCGGCGTGCAGCTCCTTCGCCTCCGCGACGGTCCTCCCGATGGCGCGGTAGTTTGTCCACGTGACGTGGCGCGGGACCAAGCCCAGATGCCCGACGACGGGAATGCGCTCGCGCGCCATGGCCTCGATGATGAACGGGCTGGCTGAGCAATAGACGGAACTCGCCCCAAGCTCGAGCGCACGGAACGCGACGCGTATCGCTTCCTCGGGCGAGGCGAGGCCGTGCGGCGTGGCACAGGAGAAAAAGCTGTTGGGCGCGGCAGCCACGAGGTGCGGCAGCCGCGCTTGGGCTTCAGGCGAATCGAAACTGCAACTCATCAGGTCCACGCCCGCTGCCTCCGCTGCGGCCGCTTCTTCGGGCGACTTCACGTGGATGTGCGTCAGGCAGTGCTGGCCCTTGAGTTGTTGGAGGTCGTGGACGGTGTATTTCTTGCGTGGGCGGAGCATGGCGGGAGAGTTAGGAATATGTTGGAGTCCAGCAAGCCGCAGCTACGCAAGAAGCTCCCGCACCACGCGGCTCGGCTCGACACCCGAGAGCCGGAAGTCGAGGCCTTGGTGACGGTAGGTGAGCCGCTCGTGGTCAATGCCCAGCAGGTGCAGCGCGGTCGCGTGCAGGTCGTGAACGTGGACGGGATTCTCGGCGACGCTGAAGCTGAAGTCGTCGGTCGAGCCGTAGGTCGTGCCGGCCTTCACGCCGCCGCCGGCCATCCACATCGTGAAGCAGCGCGGATGATGATCACGCCCGGCTTCGATGCTGTCCCACTTGCCTTGGCCCACAGGGCTGCGGCCAAATTCTCCGCCCCAAATGACAAGCGTCTCGTCGAGCAAGCCGCGTTGCTTCAGGTCATGGATAAGGCCGGCGGTAGGCTGGTCCGTGTCACGACACCTCGCGACGCACCAGCTCGGCAGGCGGCTGTGATGGTCCCAGTCCGGATGGAAAAGCTGGATGAAGCGCACGCCGCGCTCGACGAGGCGGCGGGCTTGGATGCAGTTAGCGGCGTAGCTGCCAGCGCGGCGGGAGTCGGGACCGTAGAGTTCGAAGGTGGACTCCGCCTCGCCGCTCATGTCGGTGAGCTCCGGCACGCTGGTCTGCATCCGGTAAGCCATTTCGTATTGGCGGATGCGCGTGGCGATCTCGGGGTCGCCGGTTTCGGCGAGGCGCATTTGGTTCAGCTCGCCAAGGCCGTCGAGCATCCCGCGCCGCAGCTCTCGCGGCAGGCCGTCGGGGTCGCGCAAGTAGAGCACCGGGTCGCGGGAGTTGCGCAGCTTCACGCCTTGAAAGCGCGACGGCAGGAAGCCGCTGCCCCAGTAATGGTCGTAGAGCGGCTGGTCACTGGGCCGCTGCATCTTGGAGATGAGCACGAGGTAGTCGGGCAGGTTCTTGTTCTCGCTGCCCAGGCCGTAGCTGGCCCACGCACCCATGCTGGGACGACCGGGGATTTGGTGGCCAGTCAGCATCTTGGTCATCGCCGGCGCGTGATTGATTTGGTCGCTGTGCATGGACTTGATGAAGCACAGGTCATCCGCCACGCCGCGCAAGTGCGGCAGCCATTCGCCGATGGTCGCACCGCTGCGCCCACAGCGCTCGAACTTCGTCCGCCCCGGCATCAGCAGTTGCTTCTGATTCGAGGTCATTGTCGTCACGCGCTGGCCCTGGCGCACGGACTCCGGCAGCTCGATGCCCGCCCACTTCTGCAAGCCGGGCTTGTGGTCATACAGCTCAAGCTGCGACGGCCCGCCAGACTGCGTGAGGAATATGACGCGCTTGGCCTTGGGCGCGAAGTGCGGCAGGCCGGTGGGGCCGGGTGCAGTCGAAGCGGCGGAAGCGCTGCGCATCAACTGCGACAACGCCATCGCGCCAAGGCTCACGCCTGCGCCACGGCCGAGGAAGTAACGGCGGGTGATGTTCAGCGGCTCATTCATGCGTGATGGCTTCATCGAGGTTGAAGACGAGGCTGGCGATGACGGTGTGGGCAGCCAGCTCGGCGAGGTTGAGTTTGGCGTCGGCCTTGGATTGTGCGCCGGCCATCAGCCTCGTCGCTTCGTCGGGCTTGGTGCGGTAGAGCGCAAGCGCCCGGTCCAGCTCACGTTGCAGCACGGCCGCTTCCCTGGTGGTCGGCGGGCGCGAGAGAATGCGACGGTAGATTTCGGCGAGCCGGTCCTCCGGCTTGGTGGCGACGCGGAGAACTTCAGCGGCCAAGGCGCGCGAGGCTTCGAGGAAGGTTTCGTCGTTGAGCAGCGTGAGCGCCTGCAACGGAGTGTTCGTGCGCGGTGTGCGGACCTCGCAGACGCGGCGTTGGGCGGAATCGAAGAGGAACGTCGGCGCGATGCTGCGACGCCAGAAGGCGTAGAGCGTGCGGCGGTGCTGGGCTGCGCCCTCGCTCGGCTCGTATTTGAAACGGCCCATGAAGATTTCCTCCCACACGCCCTCGGGCTGATGCG
>JBEBFV010000348.1:0-6987 GCA_040081795.1 Limisphaerales bacterium
CCCCAGCGCGCCGGTTGGGCATTTGGACGATTCAGCGGCGCGCTGGGGACAGACGCGCCCTACCAGACGCTGGTTTTCGCAGTGGCCGGGGGGAAGCGCACTGACGATGTTCAATGGGAGCCGCACCAACGCAGCGTAGCGCAGCCCGCCCCGACGGCGAGCGGGAAGTGAACGTGGCGGGGACACTCTTGTCCCCGATCCGTTTCACAGCGCCCGGCTGGGGACAAGAGTGTCCCCTTCACGTGCCGGCTCGCGAGGACGCTCGCCCCACCACGATGGATTTGCTACACACCCGCCTCGTCGTGAACAAACGCGCCCTCGGCATCGCCACCGCCATCATGCTCTTCACGGGGCTGGTGGTGCTGCAGGTCGTGCAGACGGCCAGGCCGCGCGCGTCGCAGGTCGCCACGCTGCCGGACGGCTCGACGCTGCGGCTCGAATCGGTGAGCTACGGCAAGGAGCACTTCCGTCCCGGCGCGTGGTGGCATCCGCTCGCGCGGAGACTGCCATCCGACTGGCAGCGGCGGCTCAATGTGGACCCCGGCGTGAGCATGACTACGGCTGCCCCGTCACTGGGCGTGTGGCTCAGTTGGGACAAGACCGGCGGGAGCGGCGGCGGCTGGTGGGATTTCGGGCTGGTGGACGAGCACGGCGTCGAAGTTCCGGCCAGCAGCAATAATAATCACGAGTCCACCCACACGGGCCAGCCGCGAGTGCTGGGCCGGACCTTCACCGCGTTTCCACGGCGGGGAGTCGCGATGACGCTGCGGCTCTACCAACGGAAGCCTGGCGGTGAACGGGTGCTGGCTGCGTCGTTTCAGCTTCCGAATCCAGTGCGCGGCAAGTTTCCCGAATGGCGTCCCCAGCCGATGCCGGCGGTCGTCAAGCAGGGCGACTTGGAAATCACTTTCAAGCAGTTGGTCGTGGGCGTGAGCAGCGACGACCCACCGCTGCTGCCGATGCGTGGCGAGGCGGGCCAGGCGCGCGCCAACTTCCACGTGAGCGAGCGAGGCGTGCCGAGCAAGCACTGGTTTCCCGACGGCATCGAGTTGACGGACGCGACCGGGAACAAGCTCCGCCAAGACTCGTGGTCTTCAGGACGCGTGAGCGAAGGTGCGACATTCATTACTTGGAAGCCTTACCTCTGGCCGAGCGAGACGGCGTGGAAAATCCGCGTCGAGTTCATGCGCAACGAGCATGCGGTGTTCAGCACGAACGAGCTGATTGTCGTGACCGGTCTCGCCATCCCGGCTCCGGATGGCGTGACGGAGCTCCAACTGAGCACGAACCGCCTCGGGCATGGGGTGCGCGTGCTCGGCTTGGCGCAAGGCACGGGTCAGTTCGGCAACGAGTATTCCAGCATGGCGGGTGACAAGGGCGTGCGCGTTGACGTGTTTATCTCGCCTGAACTGGGCACGGGCAAACGCCTAACGGTGGTGAGTGTGCGCGACGACCAGGGCCGGAAGCTGGACAGCCGCGGCGCAGGACGCAGCAGCAACTCGTATTCGTTTGGCTACGAGCCGAAGCCGGACGCGAAGAGCTTGGACTTCACGCTGGTCGTGCAGGAGGTGGTCACGGCGGAGTTCCTCGTGAAGCCGGAGCTGTTCACCCCGGCCAAGGCGGCGGGCGGGAAGTGAGCGGCATGGCCGGGATGTCGGCGGCTGAAATCGGATTGACTCGCGCGGGATGGACACCCGGAATGACGCCATGTTGAAACCAGTCCGCCCGCGTGCCCGGTCGCCCAAGCCCGGCGGGCGTTTCGCCATCGTCGCCTCCGAATACAACGCGCGCTTCGTGGACTGCATGCTGCGCGCCGCGCGGACCGAGCTGAAGCGCGCGGGTGCGACGGAGGTCTGCGTGTTGCGCGTGCCGGGGGCGTTCGAGGTGCCGGTCGTTGCGGGCGTGCTGGCGCGGCAGTATCCGGCCTGGGACGCGGTGATCTGCCTTGGCGTCATTTTGCAGGGGGAGACCTCGCACGCGGAGCACGTTGGCGAGGCGGTGACGGCGGCTCTGGCGCAAATCGCCGTGACTTCGGGCGTGCCGATGATTCACGAGGTGCTCGTCTTCACCAGCGAGGAACAGGCGCGCGTGCGCTGCCTGGGCCGCAAGTTCAACCGTGGCGCGGAGGCGGCGCAGACGGCGTTGAAGATGGCGTCGGTGATGCGGGAGCTTGCTGCGGCGGACGACGAAATCCCCTTCTGACACTGCACCTGCAATGACTGCCAAGCCCACCGATCCCGCCGCGCCGCGCATCCTCATCGTGGACGATGACGCGGGCCAGCGCAGCCTGTTGCAGACCTTCCTCGAACGAAACGGCCACCGTCCGCTCGTCGCGGATTCCGGCGAGGCCGCGCTCAAGCTTCTGGCCACCGCGCCGGTGAGCATGATGATTTCCGATGTGCGGATGCCCGGCATGACCGGACTCGAAACGCTCCGCCGCGCGCGCCAGCTTCACGCCAAGCTCCCGGTCCTGCTCGTCACCGCCTACGCCGACATCCGCGAGGCTGTCGGCGCGATGCGCGATGGCGCGGTGAACTATCTCTCCAAGCCGATTGACCTCGACGAGCTGCTGCGCATCGTCGAGCAGATCACCGGCAAACACGCGGACGCCGCCGCCCAGAACGCCGAGCCGCCGTTGCCCGCGAACGTCGTCGCCGTCAGCCCGCTCATGCGCGCGGTGTTCCATGACGCCGCGCTGATCGCGCCCTCCGAGAGCCGCGTGCTCATCACTGGCGAGAGCGGAGCGGGCAAGGAAGTCTTGGCCGACGCGCTGCACGGCTGGAGCCCGCGCGCGAAGGGGCCGCTGGTGAAGGTGAATTGCGCGGCCATCCCCGAGACCTTGCTGGAGAGCGAGCTGTTCGGCCACGAGAAGGGCGCGTTCACCGGCGCGCATCAGGCACGCACCGGGCGCTTCGAGGAAGCGAACGGCGGCACGATCTTCCTCGACGAGATCAGCGAGATGTCACCGCAGCTCCAGGCCAAGCTGCTGCGCGTGACGCAGCACGGGCACTTCCGCCGCGTCGGCTCGGGCAAGGAGTTGCAGACGGACGCGCGCATCCTCGCCGCGACGAATCGCAACCTGGAAACGCTCATCAAGGAAGGCCGCTTCCGTGAGGACCTCTTCTATCGGCTCGCCGTCGTGGAGTTGGGCGTGCCTCCGTTGCGCGAGCGGCGCGAGGACATTCTCCCGCTGGCCGCGCACTTCATCGCGCAGTTCGGCGGCGACAAGACGCGCTTCGCGCCCGCCGTGTCCGAGTGCCTGGAGCGCTACGCGTGGCCCGGCAACGTGCGCGAACTGCGCAACGCGATGGAGCGCGCGGCGTTGCTCTCGCGCGGAGGCGTGGTGTTGCTGGATCACTTGCCCGGTCGCGTGAGCACGGGTGCGGCTGGAACCACTGCGCCGGTTTCCGCCGACCCGCAGCGGCTGGAGGAGATCGAGCGCGACGCGATCCTGCTGGCGCTGAAGCGGCACGACTACAACCGCACGGAGACGGCGAAGACGCTTGCGATCAGCCGTCGCGCGCTGACCTACAAGATTCAGAGACTGCGCGAACTCGGCTTCCCGGTGGACCCGGTGGAGTGAGGAAGCGTCCGCCTACTTCTTCTCCGGCGGCTTGGCGGGGGCGGGAGCTTTCGGCGGTGCGACGGGCGCGGAGACGGCGTTGGTGGTGGGCGGCGCGTTTGTGCGCGGCGCGACGGGGAAGGCTCCGTAGGACTTGTTGCCGACCGTGTCCGTCGGTCCGGGGAAGTGCGGGCCACCCGCGGCGACGTAGCCCATACTGCGGCCGAGTTGCCCTGGCCCAATCCAGAACGAGTAGAGGCTGGCGTTCTTGAGGTGGAAGCGGAACCGGACGGGCTTGCCCGCCAGCATGGACAGGTCCTGAATCCCTTGTTGCCCCGGCACCACCGGGAGCCAGCTCACGCCCATGAGCGTCTGGTCGGCCGCCAGCGGGCTGGACAGCTCCTTCGTGAGCGGCACCACGCGTTCCTTAGTGTCGTTCTTGGTCATCTCGATGGGCCGCCCGTCCGCATGCAGGATCTCGATGCGCAGCTCGCCGTCCGGCGCGTTGGTCTTCATGTTCACGAACATGAACCGCGCGTTGAACTTCACCGGGCGCGTGGTCAGCACGCCGCCTTCCGGCCCCGCGTCCATCGAGGCGAAGCCGTCGCGGCGCAGGAACGCAAGGCCCGTCGCCCCGCCCGCGTCGCGCTTGTCGGCCGCGCCCGCGCGGCCACTGAAGTAGAACCAGAGGTTGCGCCCCACGACCATGAAGCCGCCCGCCGTGGACTGCACGTTGCCCCAGTTCCAGTCGCCCTTCTTCTCGGACACATCAATGAGCGGCCGGCGGTCGGGACGGTCCCAGTGGTAGCCGTCGCGGCTGAAGCCGAGCCAGATCGAGTTCGGCTTGGGCCGGCCCTCGGGAATGTTCTTGTCCCCGCGCCAGATCGTGAAGAGGCCGACCATCAGGCTCTCGTAGGCGGTCGCGTCGAGGTTGTAGAGCTGCGGCTTGACTTGCAGGTCCACGCGCATCGGATCGAGCCGGTCGGAGCCGACCCACATCGGCGGCTCGCCGATCTGGTTCCAGTGCGGCCCGGCGAGTAAATCCCTGACCTCCCAGTAGCGGCGCGCGCGAGGTTCGCCCCAGCCGTGGCGCAGGCTGTAAACCCAGACCTTGCGGAACGGGTTGTAAAACACCGTCGTGCGGTCGCCCGCCGAGCCGGTGCGCAGGACGCGCGGCCCCCAGTGGATGCCGTCCGCCGAGAAGTGCAGCGACAGGCCGAACGTGTCGCCGTCCTTGTGCGAGCGCCACATCTTGTAACGGCGCGCGGGGTCGGGATCCGTCTGGTCGAACCACACCGTCGAGGAATCGCGCGGGTCCGTCTGCACCAGGCCGGTGCCGGGCTGCACGTCCCATTTCGGCTTCTGCCAGTCGAGGCCGTTTGTCGAAGTCGCCAGCGCGGTGCCGCGCCCGTAGCCAGCCATATACCACATCTTGAAAAGCTGGTTGGTCTGGTCATACCACACGCCATCGCTGAACGGCATGGCCATCGGTGAATTGCCCGCGCGCTCCCATTCCTGGTCCGGCCGCATCACCGGGTTGTTCGAGTAAAGCGTCGCCGGATGCCACACGCGCTTGAGCGTGGTCTGCTCGATGAGGAAGTCGTCCACGAACAACTGCCGCCCGGCCGTGATGTCAATGACCGGCGGAGGGTTGCTCAGGTAAGGCACGGGCATCGGCTCGCCGGGTTTGTATTCGCCCTTCGGCGGCCAGACCGCGGGCAGGACGATGCCGTTGTAAAGCGTCTCGCCCATGCGCGGCGCGGGTGCGACCGGTGCCGGGAGCGGCGTGGCCTGCGCGGTGAGCAACTGTGGCGGCGCGGCGTTGGTGGCAACCGGGCTCGCGGCGGCCACGCGGTTGGTCATGTGGAAGAGGGTGTTGGACTGCGCGGCGTTGATCGGGGCGGCAGGTGCGAGCGGGAGTTTCGGCAGCGCGGCGTCTGGGATGATGGCGGCGGGCTTGAGCGCGGCAGTGACGGAGTTCGCAGGCGCGGGCGAAGTGCTGGCAGAGCGGAAGGAGTTGGCGTTCGCCGCGGCCCAGCCCACGAGGCCGCCGGCCACGATCGCCACAGCCAGCCAGCGCCACGGGACTTCGCGCGGCGGTGGGGCGGCAGGTGTCGGACTCGAATGTTGCTTCGGCATGCTGTGATTAAGAGCAAAGCCCGCGCTGTTTGCCATCGGTTTTTCACCGGAGCTGCGCGTCCCGCGCATTCGCCCCCGCCGCAAGTTTTTGTCGCCGCTCGTTTGCCCGACCGCTACGCTCCGCGCCCATGAAAGCCGTTCTCACGTCCGCCCTCCGCACGCTCGCCCTGCTCGTCGCGCTGTCCCCGCTGCTCGGCCACGCGCAGAAGTCCTACTCCTTCGGCATGATCGCCAAGTCGCAGGGCAACATGTTCTTCCTCGCCGCACGCGCTGGAGCTGAAGACATGGCCAAGGAACTCAGCGCCAAGCACGGCATCAAAATCAAAATCGACTGGCGCACGCCCAACGAGGAGGACGCCCAACGCCAGGCCGAATACATCGAGCAACTCCTTCTCGCGGGCACCGACGGCGTCATCATCTCCTGCTCGGATGCGAACAAGCTGACCGACGCCATTAACAAGGCCGAACGCCAGGGCGTGCCCGTGGTGACCTTCTCCGGCGACGCCCCGGCGAGCAAACGCTTCGTGAGCATCGGCATCGATGACTTCAAGTGCGGCGAGCAGACCTTCATCGAGCTGGCGAAGCTGATGGGCGGCAAGGGCACTGTCGCCGCGATTGACGGCAATCCCAACGCCCAGAACCTCCAGCAGCGCGCGGCCGGCTTCCGCGCGGCAGCAAAGCGTTCGCCCGGCATCAAGGTCCTCGACATCTACTATCACAAGGAGACGCCGCAGGACGCCGTTGCCAAGATCGAGCAGGTGCAGCAGGCCAACCCCGACATCGCCGGCTGGGGTTTGCTCGGCGGCTGGCCGCTCTTCACCGACAACGCGCTCAAGTGGCCCGCCGGCTCCGTCAAGTGCGTCTCCGTGGACGCCCTCCCGCCGCAGCTCGCCTACGTCCGGAGCGGCCACGTGGAAATCCTCCTTGCCCAGGATGTCTATGGCTACGGCCAGCGCGCCGTGCAGCACCTCGTCAACAAGCTGCACCTCAAGAAGAACCCCATCTCCCCGCAAGACGTGACCCCGCTCATCTCCGTGACCAAGGCGAACGTGGACGCCTACGCGAAGAACTGGGAGAAGTGGCTGCCCAAGTAGGAGCAATCCAGCGCCCGGCGCGCCCCGTCTGGCTGCACGCGGCACCCCAAAAACGCAGTTGCCAAACCCCGGCGTTTTCCCCATACAGGCTCCCGCATTCGGTCGCGCCGGTTGCAGGATTTGGTGAATCGTCAGGTGAACGTGGTTCAGTGATGATTTGAAACCCGGTTGTCGGGAACAGTCGGAGCAGTA
>JBEBFV010000349.1:0-6972 GCA_040081795.1 Limisphaerales bacterium
GTTCAGGTTCATCGTCTTGTCCCACAGCGCCCCGGTCATCTCCAGAAATGGCACGTCGAAGAAGCTGCCGGCATTGCAGACGAGCGTGTCCAGCCCCGGTTCGGCGGCGAGGGCGCGGTCGATGAGCGCTTCGGGCGCGGAGGGTTCGCACAGATCGCAGGCGACATAGGAAACATCCTCCGGCAGAGCCTGCGGACGTTCCTGCCGGCCATGCGCCACGACGCGCGCGTCGGCTTCATGCAGACCGAGCGCGATGGCGAGGCCGATGCCTTGCGAGGAACCGGTGACGAGGGCGGCGTGGCCGCTAAGAGAGAATGCTTTCATCATGGAGTTTCAGGAGTTTGCGGGTGTTCGTGCTGGCGATGCGAGTGATCACTTCGGGCGGACTGGCTTTCAGTGCGGCGACTTCTCGCTCGTAGGTGCTGATCAGCCGCACGACCTGGCCGTTGATCTCGCCCGCGTAGCTGTAAAACGGCGAATCGCTGCCCCACATGAACTTGTGCGGATACGCCGCCGCAAGATCGGCGATGACGCGCGCCGGACTCGTGAAGTCGGAGTCAAACCGCCGCGCCCTGGGCGCGATGTAGGGCAGGTCTTTCACCGCGCCTTCGCAGTGGATGCAATGCGCGGAGCAGTCGAACCAGGTGTTCGGCAGCGCGTTCACGCGGTCGAGGCATTCCTTGTCGTAACGACACGAGTGCGCGAGGCAGAAGCGCAGGTGCGGATTCGCCTCGGCGATGTCGAGGATGTCGCTGGCCTGCGCCCACGGGTCGCTCTTCGCGACGCTCGAATGAATCAGGAATGGGAGATCCCACTCCGCCGCGAGTTCGAGAAAGACTTTGCCGCGCTCCTTCAAGTGCTTGATGTCGGCCTGCAGGATCGTCGTCTGCAATTTGATGCCGTAGAAGCGGTAGTCGGCGCGCAGTCGGCGCAGTTCCTTCGCCTGCGCGGCCACATTGCGCATGGGATCGACCATGACAAAGGGCAGCATGCGCTTCCCCTCCTCGGGGAACATCACGTTGATCTCCTTCAGCAGCCGCCGGTTCTCAAAGGCATACGGCACTTCATGCAGGCGGCCTTTCTCGTCCTTGATTTCGTTCTGCATGAAGCCGGTGACATCAAGCGCCAGATGACTGACGAAGGGGAACACGATCCAGCGGTCCACGCCGAGAGCGCGCCCTTCATCGTGCATGGCGACGAGGTGCTGGGCATACGGGAAGTCGCCGTGCAGGTAGAAGAGCAGGTCCGCTCCGACGTGGTTGTGGCAGTCAATGATCATGGGGTGTTTGGGTCAGGGAGCTGGTTTGCACAATGGAACCGAAAAGACGCGATGCGCACAGAGGCCGGAGGGAGAGCGGTCTGCATCGAAATCAACTCCGTGCCCACCATGCGACAGTGGCTTGACACCGGCTCAAGCATTCCTCAACACCTCGCTCAGCGTCACTTCGCGGCCGAGTTCCAGCGAGCGCTTCGCGGCTTCGAGGGCGGCGATGACTTCCACCTCTTCCTCGACGGGCACGCTTTCCTTGCCGGTGATGACGAGGTCGAGGAATGCATCCAGCAGGTAGGCGTAGAGGTTTTTCAAGTCAGGCGTGACACTGCGCCAACCCTTCTCGCCGTAGAGGTTGATCTGGTAGCCGCCGCGCATCTTTTCCCTGTCGGAAACCATGAGCACGACATCGCGGTCCTTTCCAAAACGAATCCGCGCGACGTTGCTGCCGGGACGACCGACGTTGATCGCGCTCACGGCTCCCTTGCCAAGCACGGCGTAAATCATCGAGAGCGCGTGGATGCCGTAATAGACCAGCTCGTTGCCGCAGACGGCGGTGGCGAGATGCACGTTGCCGAGCTGCGGCAGTTCGGTGCGCAGCTTGATGATATCGGGCACGAAGCGCAGGCTGCTGGCGGACATGAAGCGCGTCTTTGTCTCGCGCACGAGCTTCGCCACGGCGGCGGCCTCGCGCGCGGTCATGGCGAGCGGCTTGTCGCAGAAGGTGGGCACGCCTTTGCGCAGCGGATGCTGCGCGTGTTTCCACTGCGCACCGCTGCCGTCGTCAATGATGAGCACGGCGTCCACGCCCTCGCTGCACTGCTCGGGGGTGTCTGTCACGGTCTCGATGCCGCAGGCGTCGGCCATCGCGCGGGCGACGGCCTTGTCCGGGTCCCAGAGTTTCACCACACGCGCGCCCTCGAGCCTGCGACCTGACTTGATGAAGGTGCCCTTGAACAACTTCGCCTTCTCCTCATCCCAGCCGTTGAAGGAGGTGGCAAAGGCGGTGCCGTGGTTCGAGCCGGGAGTGCGCGCCTGACCCGGCAGGCCGTAGGTGGCGGCGGAAATGAGGGCGAGCTTGAGCGAACCACTCCGGGCCTGACTGCGCCCGGTGATGGGGAGCCCGGCAATGGAAGCGGCGGCGATGGCACCGGCAGAGCGCGCTACAAAAGTGCGGCGGCCGATCTGTGATGTGGGCTGGTCGTTCATGATGACTGGATGGAGCTGTGACAATTTCGATTCATGGCTTGACGCTGCGCGGCGTTCCCAGACACACACGGAAGCCGTCGCGGGAGTCGGAATAGGCGGGGCCCTGGAGTCCGAGGCGGACGGCGCAGCGGGCGTTGCCGGGCACATCGAAGTAGTTGCCGCCCCGGCAGACCGGGCGTGACACGGAGCGCAGTTGCGCGTCTTCATAGTGCACTTCTTCATGCCCGCCCTTCGGATCGAAGTGGTCCAGCACGATCTCCCACACGCCGCCGCACATGTCGGCGATTCCGAAACCGTTCCGTCCTCTTGCTCCGTAATGATCCACGGGCGACACAAATGCAAAACCATCGCTCCACGGTGCGTGCGCCAGCGGCCAGACCCGCTTCCGGCCCGGAAGGAAATCGATGGCGGAAATGTTGAGCCGGCCTTCGCCGTCACCGAGCTCATTGCCCCACCAGAAGTAGAGGCTCTCCTTGCTACCGCCACGGCACGCGTATTCCCACTCGGATTCCGTGGGCAGGCGATATTCCAAACCCTCGGGCAGACGGCCCGCCGCGCGCTCCTTTTTCGTCAGCCAGCCGGCAAAAGCCCGCCCGTCGTTCCAACTCACACACACGACTGGATGCACATCCCGCTGCGGAAATCCCCAGTTCGGATCGCGCCAGCTCTTGCCCGCCATCGCCTTCCAGGGATGCACCACCTTCGTCGTCCAGTGATAGCCGTCCCATTCCGGATCAAAGCACTGGGTGCGGCCTCCGGGCTTCTCCGCGTCGCTCACGTAGCCAGTCGCCTCAACGAAACGCCGGAACTGCCCGACGCTGACTTCCGTGCGCCCCATCCAGAAAGCATCCTTCACCCGCATCAGTCGTGGCTGTTCGCCTTCGAACGACTCACGCGACGTGCCCGGCTGCGCACCGCCCTCGATGCCCGTGGCCCAGGCTTTCTCGGCGGGAGTGCTGCCCATCATGAATTCGCCGGCCGGGATGCCCACCAGTTCGATGGCCACGCCGCCACCCAAGTCCACGAGCCTGGTTTTGTCCGCCGCCGTCAGCGATGAACCTGTGGTGAGCGCCGCGCAGAACAGAAGTCCGGCGAGGCTGATGCGGATGGATGAGGATGAGGGGATCATGGATGTGTGCGTTTCTGGCTTCTGATTTCAAATCTCCGTCCACTGGCCGGGCACTGGCACGGGATATCGTCCCTCCGCGTCCGCCTTAATCGGCGCCTCGCTCTTGTGGGTGAGCGTGTCCTTGCCGGGGAACCACTGGAAGTTGGACGCCATCGCCTCATCCCATGTGATTGTGCGTCCCATGTGAACGGCGGCGCGTCCCATGATCGTCGCGAGGTTCGACATCGCGGCGCGTTTGGCCTGGTTGAAAGGCTTGTTGGTGCGGATGGCATCGAGGAATTCATTCCACTGCGCCTGATAGGGCGTCAGCTCCTCCTTCGGTGCCTGCCAGTCAATGTGCGCGCGGCCGATGCGCTGGTCCTTGTAGGTATGCACCGTGCCGGCGTGGATGTTTCCAGAAAACTGCGCCGCACGCTTCGTGCCGTGGACGTAGGTGACGAAATCGTCCTCGCACTTCGAGATGTAGCGCACCGTGTGATAGGCCTTCGAGCCGTTTGGAAAAGTCCACTCCACGTTGAACGAATCGAGATTCTGGCTGCAATCCTTGCTGTTCGCCACTCGGCCGCCAACACCATGCGCCGAGACCGGCCACGCGTCATGGAGCCAGCACAGCTCGTCCACCTGGTGGATGTCCATCTCCGCCCACAGCCCGCCGGACACCCAGTAGAACTTGGTGAAATTGCGGAGCTGCCACTCCAGATCGGTCTTGTCTGCGGGCTTGGGTGGGAGCGCCGGAATGCCCTGCATCCGAAGGGCGCGCGAGTGGAGAACCTCGCCCAGTTCGCCAGCCTTGATGCGCCGGACAAGCTCCTGGCGGTTGGCCGAGTGCCGGCACATGAGGCCGGCCGCGATCTTCACACCCTTCTTCTCCGCCGCCTCGCCCGCCGCGATCACGCGCCGCACGCCGACAGGATCGGTGGCAAAGGATTTTTCCATGAACACGTTCACGCCGCGCTGCACGGCATACTCCAGCTGCGCCGGACGAAAGCCCGCGTAGCCGGTGAGCATGGCAATGTCTCCGGAACCGGGGCGCAGGCAGTCAATGGCCTTTTTATAGGCGTCGAATCCAATGAACTGCCGCTCACTGGGGACATCCACGCGCTGATCGAACTTCGAATTCAGCGCGAAGTGCGCCGAGTGGAGACGGTTCTCGAACAAGTCCGCCATCGCCACCAGCTTGGCCGTGCTGCCGGCAGCCTCCATCGCGTTGACCACTGCGCCGCTGCCTCGCCCGCCGCTGCCGATGAGCGCGAGCTGAACGGTCTCATTCGCCGCCGAGTGAACATGCGGCAAGGTCACGCCTGCCAGCGCCGCCCCGGCCATGGTTTTGCCTGTGCGCGCAAGGAACTCCCGGCGCGATGTCACGATTTCTGAATCTGAGTTGGATCGATTTTTCATGTCATTATCAGTGTTATGGTTTGCTTCGCTTTTCTGGAGACTGATTCGGTTTAGTCCACGGCTTGCTGATCACAGCTTCACAACCAGGCCGCTTGCCGCCGACTGCTCGGCGGCGAGGCAGGCGCGCACGGCCTCGCGGGATTCCTCGGCCGTGATGACCGTGGGCTTCTCACCCGTGGCGACGCAGTTCGCGAAGTAGGCCAGCTCGTCGCGCAACGCGCCGCGCAGTTGGCCGTGGATCATCGGCCAGTAGGTCGTGTCCGGGCAGCGAGCGCCGGACTTGTCCACGATCATCAGGTTCGGATGCGTGTCGTGGATGGAGATCGAGCCTTCGGTGCCGACGACTTCGAGGCGTTCATCAATCTGGAAGGGCGTGGTGTTCGGCAGGCACCAGACGGACTCCAGAATGCACGATGCGCCGCTCTCCAAGCGATACATCACCTGGCCGAGATCGGGATTCGCGTGGTCGCGGAACTTCACCGTCTGCGCGTAGGCCGAGACGGCGCGCGAGCCGCTGAACCAAAACATCAGGTCAGTGTCATGCACGCAGTCGCCGATGATGGGGCCGATCTTATCGAGCACCGAGGCACCGACCCACGCCGGCAGGTTGCGCCGCGCATACATGGAAATGATTTTCCCGATCTTGCCCGCGGCGATCTCCTGCCGCGCGGCGGCATAGCGCGGATTGAAGCGGCAGATGTGGCCGACCATGAAGAAACCCTTCGCTGCATTGGCGGCGCTCACGATGGCGTCGCAGTCGGCGAGGGTCGAGGCCATCGGCTTTTCGAGGAAGACGTGCTTGCCGGCCTGCAGCGCGGCGATGGCGGGCGCGGCGTGCTGGTCCCACATCGTCGTGATGCTCACGGATTCCAGTTCGGGGTCGGCCAGCATCGCGTGGTAGTCGGTGAAGGTTTTCTTTGCGCCAAATTTCTTCGCCACTTCGGCCAGCCGTTCGGAGCTGCGCGTGCAGACCGCGTGCAGCTCCACGTTGGGAATCGCCGCGAGCGCCTCGCAATGCTTCTCACCGAACCAGCCGAGACCGAGGACGCCGTGTTTTACTTTTTTCATAAGAGTGAACTGCTTGAAGTGTTGTCAGACGGTGCGGAGCGGGCCGTCACATTTGGTGACTTCCGCCAGCGCGCTGGCACCGGCCAACACGCGGATTGTCAGTTGGTAGTTCCGCGTCTCGCCCGGCTCAAGGAACTGCCGCGCGAGCTGGTGTTTGTCGCGCGCGCTGCCGAGCAGCGAGCCGGAGAAGGGTTCCAGCGCGCTGACGTAGCAGCCGCGCGGGCCGTAGTGCTGCCAGTTCGCCATGCGCGGCAGCGACTTTTTCGGGTAGCTGATTTCCAGGCCGAGCTTGAGCTTGTCGTTGATGAGGCCGATGCGGCACCAGCCGTCGCGCTCCGCCTCGGTGTCCACGATGAGGCCGCGCTCGCCGCTGCCTGCGTGCTGCGGCAGGCCACCCGGCACGCGCTTGAGTTTGTCCATCGCGGCGGCGGCCAGCGGCTGCACGATGTCCTGCCCGGCCGGCGGCGGGATGACCCAATACTCCGCCTTGCCGCGATAAACAAAACGCGCGCCCTGGTCGAGCAGCGGCCAGCCGAGATTGCAGTGGTAGAGCCAGTGATGCGCCGCGCGTGTGTCGCCGCGATTCGTCACCGCGTCCTCGATGCGAATCTCCGGCACGCCGAGTGTGCAGCGGATGGTGCGGCGGATTTCAAACACGGGCCCGAAAGCGCGCGAGTCACGCACCAGAAGTCCGAGTTCCATTTCATGCCGGTCGCGATGCGGGTCGGGGTTGCGGAGCGTTTCGAGCTGCGCGGGCTGGCTGGAGTAACGGCCATGCAGCGAGGTCTTCACCCCATCCTCCACGCGAGGGCCACCCAGGTATTCCGGGCCGCACGTCGTCACCAATCCGCCCGCCCAGCCGTGCAGCCACTCGGCGTCGCGATGATACGCTGCGCTC
>JBEBFV010000026.1:0-24320 GCA_040081795.1 Limisphaerales bacterium
CGACGGAACCGGAGCGGGCGCAGTGCCCACCGGCGCGAGCGCCTCGCGGAGCGCGCCTTCCACCAGCGAGGTGCAATGCACCTTGGTCGGCGGCAGCGGGCCGAGGTCTTTGGCGAACTCCTCGCCGCGCATGGCGAGGGCCTCGGCGGCGGTCTTGCCCTTGATGAGTTCCATCGCGAGGCTGGCGGCGGCGATGGCCGTCTCGCAGCCGAAGGACTGGAAGCTGGCGCGGTCAATGACCTTGCGCCCGCCCTCCTCCTTGAACTTCACCCACACGCGGAGCATGTCGCCGCAATCGGCGTTGCCCACAGTGCCGATGGCGTCGGCGTTGGGCAGTTCGCCCATGTTCTGCGGGTTCGCCATCGCGGCGGTGACGCGGGATTGGAAGTCGTCGGACATAGTTCAATTAGATTAACGCAAGGACGCAAAGACGCGAAGCCGCAAAGTGGGATTGAGGGAAGTCTCTGTGTGGTGCCTTTGCGCCCTTGGCCTTTGCGTTGAACTCAGCCGTTCTCCAACTTGTATCGCGGCACCTTCGCATCCACCTCCTGTGCCCAGGCGTCAATGCCGCCGCGCAGATACTTGGCCTGACTAAAACCGTGGCCGGCGAAGTAGGCGGCGGCGTCGAGACTCGCGGAGCCGTCGTGGTCGTAGAAGACCAGCAGCGCGTCGCGCGGGGCGGTGCCCATGAGAGATTGCACCAGCTCCTGGTTCACGAACTCCGCGCCGTCGAGGTGGATGGCGTCCCATTCCTCGCGCGTGCGGATGTCCAGCAGGCGCAGTGTCTCGCCGCGCGTGCGGCGGTCGGCGAGTTCGCGGGGCGTGATTTCAATCTGCCGGTCCTGCTCGTGGCTGGCCTGGATGTGCGCGATGACCTCGGCGACGGGCAGCGGGCCGTTGCGTTCGCAGAGCTGGCCGAGCGTCTCCGTCGGCTGGAAGCCGCAACTGGAGCAGCCGCCGAGGTGATACTTGCGGAAGAGCGCCCGCCGCGCGCCGGGAAAGGCGGCGAGCACATCGGCCATCGTGGTCAGGGGGGAAAGTGATTCGGTCACGGTCACGAGGCAATTAACCACGGATGGGCGCGGAGGGACACGGGTTTTTCCCGAAGTAATTAGTGATTAGTGGACTCGCGGCGCAGGAGGCCGACTAACAACTAATCACTAATTACTTTCCAGCCTTTCAGTCAGGGACTCCCCTCGTCGTCTACTACGGGGGGATGGGCGGGGCTACTTCTTCGGTGCCTGCTCGGCGATGGTGCTGAACATCGCGTCGGCGTCGGGGGCGGCTTCGAGGGCGGCGCGAAAATCTTTGTTGTGAAGCATCTTCGCGATGTTCGCCAGCGTGTGCAGGTGCTTCTGGAACTGGCCCTGCGGCACGAGGAAGAGCATGACGAGCTTCACCGGCTGGTTGTCGAGCGCGTCGAAGTTGATGCCCTTGGTGCTGCGCCCGAACGCGCCGACGACCTCGGGGATGAGGTCGGTGCTGGCGTGCGGGATGCCGATGCCAAAGCCGATGCCGGTGCTCATGGAGTTCTCGCGCTTGCGCACGACGGCGGCGATGGCCTCGCGGTTCTCGGGCTTGATCTTGCCGCAGTGGACGAGGAGGTCGAGCAGTTCGTCAATGGCCTCCCAGCGGTTGGTGGCCTTCAAATCGGGAACGATTTGCTCTTTCCGAAGAATGTCCGCGAGCGTCATACGAGAAAATCCGCCCAGCCATTTCGCCGGAAGGGCAGGAGTGATTCAAGAACGAATTCCGGCGGCGATGCGATTTGGCGGGCGAGCGCGGCGTTCACGCCGCAGGATGGTGGGCACAGAATGACGGTGTCAGAGCATCCGACATGCTTGTTGCACAAGTGGCCCCCTGCGGCGTGAACGCCGCGCTCCGCTTGCGCTCGCGTTGCTCGCGGCACTATGCTTCGCGCACGATTTGAGCGACGACAACCCAACCCGCACCCCGAACTCCATGAGCGTCCGCGTCCGTTTTGCCCCGAGTCCCACCGGCTACCTGCACATCGGCGGCGCGCGCACGGCGCTGTTCAACTGGCTCTACGCGCGCCACACCGGCGGCACGTTCGTCCTTCGCATCGAGGACACCGACGCCGCGCGCAACTCGCAGGCGGCGGTGAACGTGATCCTCGACGGCCTGCGCTGGCTGGGCGTGGACTGGGACGAAGGCCCGCTCACCGCCGACGCCACCGGCCCCAGCAAGGGCGACCGTGGGCCTTACTTCCAGTCGCAACGCAAGGAGAACTACGCCCGCCGCGTCGAGGCGTTGCTCTCACGCGGGCTGGCTTACGAGAAGGACGGCGCGGTGCGTTTCCGCATGACTCGCGAGCCGGTGCTCATCCGCGACCTCGTCGTGGGCGACGTGACGCGCGCGCTCACCGACCGCGAGGAGGCGGACCCGGACTTCGTCATCATGCGCTCGGACGGCTCGCCAGTGTTCCATTTCGTCAACGTCGTGGACGACTTGGAAATGGGCATCACCCACGTCATTCGCGGCGAAGACCACTTGAGCAACACCTCCAAGCACGTCGCGCTCTTCCAGGCCTTCGGCGTGGAGCCACCGAAGTATGCGCACATCCCGCTCATCCTAAACGCTGACGGCTCCAAGATGTCCAAGCGTGACGACGGCGCGGCGCTGACTTATTACACGGAGAACGGCTACGCCCCCGAGGCGGTGCTAAACTATCTCTGCCTGCTGGGCTGGTCGCCGAAGGACGGACGCGAGGTCATCCCCTTGCCGGAACTCATCGCGAACTTCGATCTCCCGCAAATCCTGCGGAGCAATGCGCGCTTCGACCACGAGAAGCTCAAGTGGATGAACGGCGAATACCTCCGCGCGATGGCCCCCGACCGCTTCTACGAGCTGTCCGTTCACACGCTAGCTCGCTCCGGCGTGGACACGAACCAGTTCCCGACCGCCTACGTTAAGGCCGCGTTGGACACCTGCATGGGCAAGCTCCGCACCCTCACCGAGCTGCCCAGCTACGGCGGCTTCTACTTCACGGACAAGGTGGCGCTGGACGCCGAGGCAATCGCTGCGCTGACGCCCGAGGTCCGCGAGCGGTTGAAGAAGCTCCGCGACACCTACGCCGGACTCGCCGAGTTCACCGCCGCGAACCTCGAAGCCACGTTGAAGGAAACCGCCAAGACCCTCGGTGTGAAGAACGGCCTGCTCGTGCATCCGGCGCGCATCGCCTGCACCGGCAAGCCCAGCGGGCCGAGCCTATACCATCTGCTTGAAGTGCTCGGCAAAGACCGGGTGCTCGCGCGCATGGACGCGGCGCTGGCTACTTGAGGGGGCAGCCACATCCACGTCCTCAAACTCAGCATGGCCCCGTCTCCGAAGTTGCGCGCACGGTGTTCTTGAGCGGCTGACCATGCGGATTCCCACGGGGATTCCTTGCTTGCTTGGAGGCGCGAAACCGGCATTGTTTGGGGCACAATTTACCGGGCGGCAGAACGCGGAGACAGGGGCGCAGTCACAGGCTGCATCCCGTCGGGATGCGGGCGCTGACGGCGACTTTCCACTGACATGAAAAGCTCCTTTCGATCCTTCACGCTCGTGCTCGCCTTGGCGCTCTTGTGGGGGCTGACACCCAACGCCGCAGCCTCGCACTTCCGCTTCGCGAACTTGTCCTGGAAGCGTGCCCCCGGCACCAACGCGCTCGCGGTGGAGATCACCGTCACGGAGGCCTGGCGCATCAGCTCCGGGGGTAATGGAGAAATCTTCTACCAGTTCGGCGATGGGACCACCGGCTTCAACACTGCCGCCGCGACGCGCATCGCCACGTTGTCGGACATCGTTGGCGAGCAGTTCGAGGTCTGGCGCTACACGACCACCCATACTTACCCTTCCAACGGGATATTCAGCGTCACCGGCTCGTCCTGCTGCCGCATCAGCACGCTCGCGAATGCGGCGGATGCCAGCGAGTCCTTCGCGATGCTGGTGGACCTGCGCAGTTCCTCCAACACTGGTTCGCCGGTCACGACCGCGCCGGTCATCCTCCAGATGCAGGCGGGCGCGAACAACTCCGTCGCCCTGCCGATCGTGGACCCGGATGGAGACGCATTCACCGTGCGGCTGGCGACCAGCACCGAGTCGTCCATCTTCTCGCTGCCGACTGTCGGCGCGAACACCATCAGCGTCACGGCGGGCGGGGTGCTCAACTGGAACACAGCCGGCGGCACAAGCGGGCAGAAGTTCGCGCTGCAAGTCGTCATCGAGGAGAATCGCGCGGGCAACACCTCTGGCACCAACGGCCGCGTGCCGCTGGACTTCATCATCGAGCTGGCTGGCTCCCTGACAAATCTCACTCCCACTGTCACAGGCACCAACGGCTCCATCACGCTCGCGGCAAACCAGACGTTTACGACGACCTTCGTCGGCACCGATCCCGAGGGCGGCCCGCTGCGCGTCAATCACCAGGGTCTCCCCCCCGGTGCGACGATCACCCCGGCGGATGCGACGACGAACGCCTCACCGGCCAGCGTGACGTTCTCGTGGACGCCCGCGCCCTCGGACGTGGGCAGCTCCTACGCGGTGCTGATCTTCTTCACTGATCAGGGCGGGCTGCAACGCGCGGCTTCCTTTGCGCTCACCGTGTCCGCAGCGGCGGCGGTGCGGGACTTCGAGCTTCTCAGCATCAACTCGGGCGTCACAGCCAGCGGCAGCGGCGCGTCGCTCAACCCGGTGGTCAGCAGCAACGGCCAATACGTCGCCTTCGTCAGCGACGCCACCAATCTCGTGGCCAGCGACAGCAACGGAAAACGCGACGTGTTCTGGCGCGACCGCGTGGCCGGCACGACGCGGCTCGTGAGCCGCACACCCGCTGGTGCGAGCGGCAACGGCGAGTCGGACGCGCCCGCCATCTCCCCCGATGGCCGCTACGTGGCCTTCCACAGCCGCGCCAGCGACCTCGTCTCAACGGACAGCAACACGAACTACGACGTGTTCCTTTGGGACGCGAACGACAACAGCGTCACGCTCGTCAGCCGCACGATATCGGGCGCGAGCGGGGCAGGGGACAGCTACTCGCCGCAGCTCTCGGCCAGCGGACGCATGGTGTCCTTTGCCAGCACGGCGGCGGACTTCGCCGGCACCGACACGAACGGAACCTCTGACGCCTTCGCGCGCGACATGGACGCGGGGGTGACTTACCTCGCCAGCATCAACACAAACAACACCAGCGGCGACGGCGCGAGCGGCGTGCCGGTCCTGAGCGCGAACGGGCGCCACATCGCCTTCCTCAGCCGCGCAGGCGATCTGGTGACGAATGACCTCAACGCGCTCAACGACGTGTTCGTCCACGACCTGCAAACGCGCGTGACGAGGCTCGTCAGCGTGAACGTGGCCGGCACGCAGGGCGGCAACCGCATCTCCTTCGATCCCGTCATCAGCGCGGACGGGCGCCACATCGCCTTCTCCAGCCAGGCCACTGACCTTGTGGCCATCCCGGACACGAACAATTTTCCGGACGTCTTCGTGCGCGACATGACAATGGGCGTGACCAAGCTCGTGAGCGTGAACGGATCCGGCACGGCGTCCGGCGGCAACACGGGCATCCCGTCCATCCTGCCCGCGTCCTTCACTCCCTTCCTGAGCGCGGACGGGGCAAAGGTCTTGTTCGTCAGCCTCGCGCAGGACCTGGTGGCGAACGACTCGAACGGGAAGCAGGACGTTTTCCTCCGGGACCACATCAACAACACGACGACGCTCATCAGCACGAACCGCTTCGGCACAGGCTCCGGAAACGCCGCGTCGGGCATCGGCGCCTTCAGCATGAGCGCGGATCTGCGCTACGTGGCGTTCTTCAGCGAGGCCTCGAACCTCGGCGCGGCGGACACCAACAGCAGGACGGACGTGTTTCTCCGCGATCTCGCGACGAACAGCACGAAGATCATCTCCCGCGTGAATGCCGGCGGGTTCGCCGCCAGCGGCCACAGCTTCCAGCCCGTCATCAGCGCGGACGGCTCGACAATCCTCTTCACCAGCGAGGCCGAGAACCTCGACAACCGCGACGCGAACGCCGCGAGCGATGTCTTCGCCGCCGCGACGACGCTGGGAGCGCCGAACTTCGGCGTGGTGGACGTGGGCATCAGCATCAGCAGCGTGTCCCCGCGGACGGTGGGCAGTTCCTTCACGCTTACGATCACGGTGACCAACAACAGCGCCGCTCCGGCCACCGGGCTTGTGGTGGGCAACTCTAGCCCGGCGCTCATCCAGTTCGTGTCCGGCACCACGTCCCAGGGAGCGCTCGGCAGCAACTCGTGGGTGGTGGGCGATCTCGCGCCCAACGCCAGTGCCAACGCGGTCGTGACGCTCGTGGCGACCAACCTTGGCTCGGGCAACCTCGTCGTCTCCATCACCGAGCGCGACCAGCTCGACTCGAACCTGAACAACAACGCGGCGCTCTCCACGATCACCGCGGACCGCACGGCGGCGGGCGCGCTCTTCCACCTTCCGGGCAACACGTCGTATCTCAGCCGCACGAACAGCCCGTTCTTCGCGGAGATTCTGGCGGGCACGGTCACGGTGGAGAATTTCGAGGGCGGGGCGTTCAACCTCCTCGGCATCACGGCGTCGGTGGGCGCAGTCGCCGCCCCGTCAGGCATCACCGATTCCGTGGACGCGGACGACGGCGCGGTGGACGGCAATGGCAACGGGGGAAACTCGTTCTTTGTCACCGGCACAAACGCAGTGACCTTCGCGTTCAACCCGGCGGTGTTCGGCCGCCTGCCGACGAAGGTGGGCATCGTGCTCACGGACGGTGATGCTGCCGGCTCCAGCATCGAGGGGTTCGACACAAATGGCGTCTCGCTCGGCGTCATTGGGCCGTTTGAGATCGGGGACAATGTGTTCACCGGTGAGACGGCGGAGGACCGGTTCCTCGGCGTGGAGTTCGCCGGCGGCATCTCGGCGCTGCGCGTGACCTATTCGCAGCCGGGTTTTGAGGTGGACCACCTGCAGTTCGACCTGCCGGCCACGGATTTGCAGTTGAGCAGCACCGGGCCGGCCAGCACGTTCGTGGGCAGCAACTTCGTGGTCACGCTGTCGGTGACCAACCTCGGGCCTCGGGCCGTGACCAGCGCGGCGGTCACGAACGCCGAACCCGGTCCGGTGTCCATAGTCGGCGTGGTCGCGACAAGCGGGACCTTCGACTCGATGACGGGACGGTGGGACATCGGGGGATTGGCGGCCGGGGCAGGGGCCACGCTGACCTTGACCCTGACGGCCACGAACGTCGCAGTCCTGGCGTTCGAGTCGCGCGTGTTCAGCGAGGCCGTGGACCCGGTCCCGGCGAACAATACGCTGGTGCGGACGATCCCCGTCCTGAACCAGCCGCCTGTGCTGACCTTCTCAACGAATCTACTGGTCGTGCTGGAGGACTCGGGCGCACAGAGCGTCGGGACCTTTGCCAGCGCATTGCCGGTGGAGGCCGGGCAGACCATCACGAACGTCACGGTCCGGAGCCTCACGCCCGGCCTCTTCGCAGTCCAGCCCACGCTGGCCCCGAACGGCACGCTGGCCTTCACGCCGGCGACCAACGCGAGCGGTTCAGCCGTGGTCGAGGTCTTCGCGCAGGACGATGGCGGCCGGGCCAACGGCGGCGTGGATGGCGTGACGAACAGCTTCACCATCACCGTCACGAGCGTGAACGACGCGCCCACGGCGACATTGGCCGCGAGTTTGATCGGAGTATTGGAGGACAGCGGGGCTTACACAGGCGGCGCGGGCTTCGCCAGCTTCTCACCGGGGCCGGCTGACGAGGCCGGCCAGTCGCTGCTGGGATATGCCGTGACGAACAACAACAACGCCCTGTTCTCGGTCCAGCCGGCCATCAGCGTCGGCGGCGTGCTGACCTTCTCGCCAGCGACGAATGCCAACGGCTCCGCGACTGTGACGGTCATCGCGCAGGACAACGGCGGGACGGCGGACGGCGGGGTGGACCGGACGACGAACACGTTCACAATCATGGTGACAAACGTGAACGACGCGCCGGTCATCAGCTTCACCTCCAACCTCGTGGCGGCCTTCGAGGACTCCGGGGCCGGCATCTTCACCGCGTTTGCCACTTTCGACCCGGTCGAGGCCGGTCAGACGATCACCAACGTCACCGCCACGAACAGCAACCCGGCGCTCTTCTCGGTGCAGCCATACTTCACCGTGGACGGCACGCTGCGCTTCACGGCCGCTCCTGATTCGACGGGCACGGGCGTGGTGACGGTCGTGGTTCAGGACGACGGTGGCACCGCTGAGGGCGGCTTGGACAAGGCCACCAACACCTTCACCCTCGCGGTGCTTCCGGTGAACGCCGCGCCCAGCTTCGCGCTCACGAACTTCCCGGCCACCGACGGAGTGCAGGACTGGGTGAGGGACGCTGGGGACACCAACGGCGCGGTGGTCGGCACCGGAAACCGGGTCCGGGTGGACAGCACCGGCAACGTGATCGTGGCCGGCGACTTCAATCTCAGCCAGGGCGAGAGCGTGTATCGCGAGGTCATCGTGGTGAAATACGATTCCACCGGCTCGGCTGTGTGGACCAACATCTTCGGCGAGGGATCACTCATCCACAACACGCTGGCGGACATGCAGCTCGACGGCGCTGGCAACGTGCTTCTCCTTGTCACTGCGGCCGACTCGACCACCAACTTCGTCACGGTCAAGTATCTGGCGAACGGCACGGCGGCGTGGACCAACACTTTCGATTCGGGCAACTCCGACTTGCCGTCCGCGCTGGCGGTTGATTCCTCGGGCAACGTCTATGTTACTGGCGCTTCCCCGGACATTTCGGCCGAGGTTCCCCGGAATGATTTCCTGACCGTCAAATACAGCGACCTCGGCGTGCCGCTGTGGACCAACCGGACGGATCGGAGCGGGTATGCCGACATCCCGCGCGGCATCGCCGTGGTTTCTGACGGTGTCGTGGTGTCTGGTGAAGGCTACGACGGTGACTATTTCGCGGCGTTCACGGTGAAACTGGCGGCGGGCACGGGCAACCTGGTGTGGTCGGCCGAGTTTGGGAACGATGATCCCCAAAGTCTTCAGAATGCCTTTGGCAAGGCACTGGCGGTGGATGCCACCGGCAATGTGTTCGTGGCGGCGGACCAGGAGTTTGGCGGCACTTATCGGGTGGCGGTGGTCAAGTATTCGGCCGCTGGCGTTGCCCAGTGGACGAACACCTACGCCCGAACGGCAGGATCGGACGACAACGTGCGCGGTCTCGCTGTGGACGGGACGGGAAACGCCGTTCTAACCGCTGTCACCTACAACGGCACTGACACCGACTTCACCAGCATCAAACATGATGCGACAACGGGAGCACATCTCTGGACCAACCACTTCAACGGCGTCGGGACCACGGTGGGTGACGGCCCCAACGCCATCGTGGTCAACGCGGCTGGCGACGTGTTTGTCACCGGGCACTCCATCGCAACCAATGGAAAGGATTATCTGACGGTCAAATACACTTCCGCCGGCACTCCGGTCTGGACGAACCGTTACGACAGCGCGGGGTCCATGTCGAACGAGGACAACGCCCGTTCGCTCGCCGTTGACTCAAGTGGCAATGTCTATGTCACGGGCGAGGCCGACACGATGATTCGCACCATCAAGTATGGAGTTGTCCCCTCGCTGGGCGCTGGCCAGTCCGTGAGCAGCACCGTTGGTTCGGTGACGGTGACTGGGTTCGTCACGAGCAGCAGTGCCGGCCCGGCCAACGAATCGGCGCAGACCATCAGCTTCCTCGTCACCAACGACAACAACGCGCTCTTCACGGTGCAGCCCGCCATCAGCCCGGCCGGCGTGCTGACCTACACCGTGGCTGCAGGCGTGTCGGGACTGGCGGTCGTCACCGTGCGCGCGCAGGACACTGGTGGCACGGCCAACGGCGGCGGCGACACCAGCGCGGCGCAGTCCTTCAACCTCACGGTGACGGACGGCAGTTCGGCGGCCGCTTATGTATGGCTTGGCGGCACGGGCAACTGGAACGACCCGGCTGGCTGGACGCCGCGCGGCGTGCCCGGCGTGATGGACACGGCGACCATCAACAGCGGGACGGTGCAGCTCACCAACACCGTGACAGTGGCCGGCCTCACGCTGGGCGCGGCCACGCTCGATGGCGCGGGTTCGCTGACCGTCCGGTCCAGCATGGCCTGGTCCGGCGGGACGATGAGCGGCGCGGGCACCACGACGATTGTCAATGGCGCGGTGCTCACCGTCAGCGGCGCGGCGGACAAGGATTTGCGCCGCCGGCTGGACAACTACGGCACGGTGACGTGGACGGCAGGCCGCATCCTCGGCCACACCAGCGCGACCATTTACAACTATGCCGGCGCGCTGTTTGACACGCAGTCGGAGGCGACCTTGTTCGAGAGCGGGGACGGAACCATCAAGACCTTCCACAACCTCGGCACGGTGCGGAAGTCCGCCGGCACGGGCACCAGCGCCTGGAGCGGCACCTTCAACAACAGCGGAACGGTGAACGTCCAGACCGGCACGCTCAACCCCTCCGGCACGGTCACGCTGGGCACATCCAGCTACAGTGGCGTGGGTCAGTTCCTTCTGACGGGCGGCACGCTGGCGGGAACGCTGACGATCGCGGCCGGTGCGGACTTTGACTTCGCCTCTGGCACGCTGTCGGGCACGGGGACGATTGTCGGCACGATGAGCTGGACGGGGGGCATGATGGGTTCGGGCGGCACGACGACGATTGCCACCAACGGGGTGCTGCTGATCAGCGGGGCCACCGACAAGGACCTGCGCCGGACGCTGGACAACTACGGCACCGTGACATGGACGGGCGCACGAATCCTGGGACACAGTTCGCCCATCATCAACAACCAGTCGGGCGCGGCGTTCGACGCGCGGGCCAACACCACGCTCTATGAGAGCGGCGACGGGACGATCAAGACCTTCAACAACTTCGGCACCGTGCGCCGGACCACGGGCACGGGGAACACCGTTTGGAACGGCCTGTTCAACAACGGCGCGACACTTCTCGTGGAGACCGGAATCCTTTCCCTCAATGGAGGCGGCACCAGTGCCGGGTCGTTTACCAATCTGGCCGGGGCCACGCTGGAGTTCTCCGGCGGCACGCACACGCTCAACCAGGGTGCCGCCTTCACCGGCGCGGGGACGAGCTTGATTGACGGTGGCACCGTGAACGTCACCGCGGGCGCGACCGCATTCGCGACGGGGACCTTCGCGCTGGCGACCGGCACGCTGGGAGGCACCGGCACGTTCCTGGTCACGTCCGGCAGCCAGTTCAACTGGACGGGCGGCATGATGGACGGCACGACCGGCATCACGGTCATCACCAACGGCGCGACGCTCACCGCCAGCAGCACGGCGGACAAGGATTTGCGCCGCCGGCTGGACAACCACGGAACGGTGACGTGGGCGGCCGGGCGCATTCTCGGCCACAGCACTCCGGTCATCAACAACTACACCGGGGCGTTGTTCGACACGGGGACCGACTCCACGCTCTTCGACAGCGGGGACGGCACGATCAAGACATTCAACAATGCCGGCACGGTGCGGAAGTCCGGCGGGACCGGCACTAGCCTTTGGAATGGCGTGTTCAACCAGAGCGGCACGGCGGACGTGCAGGCGGGCACCTTGAACCCCGACGGCACGGTGACGCTCAACACTTCCAGCTACAGCGGCGCGGGCCGTTTCCTCGTCACGGGAGCGACGCTCGCGGGCACGCTGACCATCGCCAGCGGCGCGAACTTCGAGGTGGCCACCTCCGCCCTGGCGGGCACCGGAACGCTGGTCGGCACGCTCAACTGGACCAGCGGCACCATCGGTCCCGGCGGCACCCTGACCATTGCCACCAACGGCGCGCTGGTTGTCAGCAGTGTGGCTGACAAGGACCTGCGGCAGACGCTGGACAATTACGGCACGGTGACGTGGACCGCGGGCCGCATCCTCGGCCACAGCAGCCCGGTCCTCCACAACCGCGCCGGGGCGGTGTTCGAGGCGCGGGCGGACGCGACCCTCTTCGAGAGCGGGGACGGCACGGTGAAGACCTTTAACAACTCGGGCAAGCTGCGCCGCACGACGGGCACGGGGACCACTCTCTGGTATGGCCTGCTTAACAACGATGGGACGCTTGCGGCGGAGAGCGGCACGCTCTCGCTGACCGGGGGCGGGACCAGCAGCGGGACTTTCACCAACCTGGCCGGGGCGACGCTGGCGTTCTCAGGCGGCACGCAAACTCTAAATGACGGCGTGTCCTTCACCGGCACGGGCACCAACCAGATTGCCGGCGGCACGGTGAATGTGAACGCGGGCGCGACCGCTTCGGCGGGGGGGCTGTTCGGCCTGTCCTCGGGCACGCTCGGCGGCACGGGCACGTTCCTGGTGATTTCCGGCAGCCAGTTCCTTTGGACGGGCGGCACCATGGCCGGCACGACTGGCATCACCGTGATCACCAACGGCGCGACACTCACTGTGAGCGGCCTCGCGGACAAGGACCTGCGCCGCAGGTTGGACAACTACGGCACGGTGACGTGGACGGCGGGCCGCATCCTGGGCCACAGCACACCGGTCCTCAACAACTACGCCGGGGCCCTGTTTGACACGCAGACGGACGCCACCTTGTTCGAGAGCGCGGACGGCACCATCAAGACGTTCAACAACGCCGGCTCCGTGCGGAAGTCCGGCGGCACGGGCACGAGCATCTGGTATGGCGTTTTTAGCAGCAGCGGTGTGCTCGACGTGCAGGCCGGCACGCTCAATCCCGCCGGGACCGTCACGCTCGGGGCGTCCAGCATCACAGGCGCGGGCCGGCTGCTGCTGACCGGCGTGACCCTGACCGGGACGCTGACCGTGGCCAGCGGCGCGAACCTGGAAATGTCCTCCGGCACGCTGTCTGGCTCGGGGACGGTCGCAGGCACGCTGAAGTGGACCGGGGGCACCATGGGCACCGGCGGCACGACCACCATCGCCACCAACGGAACGCTCCTGGTCAGCGGCCTGGCGGACAAGGATTTGCGCCGGACGCTGGACAACTTCGGGACGGTGACCTGGTCGGGCAGCGGGCGCATCCTCGGGCACAGCACGCCGGTCATCAACAACCAGGCCGGGGCCGTCTTCGACGCGCAGTCGGACACGACCCTCTTCGAGAGCGGAGATGGCTCGGTCAAGACATTCAACAACAGCGGCACGGTGCGCAAGAGCGTGGCCACGGGCACGAGCACCATCCACGGCACCTTCAACAACAACGGTGCCCTCGAAATACAGGGCGGCATCGTGTCGCTGGTGAACGGCTACGCGCCGGCTGCCGCCGGCCGGCTGAAGGTTTTCCTCGGTGGCCTGACGCCTGGGACGCAGTTCGGCCAGCTGCAGGCCGGCGGTGTGGCCACCCTCAACGGCGCTCTCGACATCGTGCTGACGAACAGCTTCGTCCCCGCCGCAGGGAACAGCTTCGTTGTCGTGAACGCCACCACCCGCTCAGGCGCCTTCTCAAGCGTCACCGGCGCGGATCTCGGCGGGGGCTTGTCGCTCGACACAACTTACCTGTCCACGGGCGTGACGCTGGTGGCGGTCATGGTCGCCGCGTCGCCGCCGCTCACGCCGCAGGCTGTCGGGACGGAGCGCTTGCTCCGCTGGTCGGGAGGTTCGGTCGGCTACGAACTTCAGAGCACCACCGCACTCGGCCCCAACGCCGAGTGGACGCCGGTGCGCGCTCCGGTGGAGTTGGAGGGCGGCGACTCTGTCGTGCGCCTGCCCGATGCCGGCGGCATTCGATTCTACCGTCTCGTGCGGCCCACCTCACCGCGCCCCGGACCCAACCCAACCCAGTAACAACCACGCACAGTGCACGAAATCATCTTTCACCTCATCGGGGATTACATCCTGCAAACCGAGCAGATGGCCGTGCGCAAGCTGCGCAGCTGGTTCTGGGCGGTCTTCCACGCGATCGTTTACTCGCTGCCGTTCCTGCTCATCATCCAGCGCTGGGAATGCTGGCTGGTCATCGCCGGCACGCACGCGGTGATTGACCGCATGGCCATCGCCTCCACGATCTGCCGGCTCAAGAACCTGGTCTGGTTCGGCCCGGACGCGCCGGAGAAGGAGCAGAACACCGGCTACGGCGTGGAAACGCCGCCCTTCGTTCGCTTCTGGCTCGTGGTCATCGTGGACAACACGGTGCACCTGCTCATCAACCACATCGCTTTGAAGTATCTCAACCAGTAGTCGCGGCATCAAATGCAACCCATGACGGACAAGACCATTTTCCAGTTTAACCCGGCCAAGAACCCGTTTCTCGGCAACCTGCCGGCGGCGGCGATGGAGGAGTTGATGAACCTTGGCAAGGTCCAGCGGCTCTCTGATGGCGAGCCGTTCATCCGCGAGGGTGATCCCTCCGACTCGATCTACTTCATCAGCTTCGGCGAGGTGGCCGTGCTGAAGGGCGGCGTCGAGATTGACACCATGCGCACAGGCGGAGTCATCGGAGAGATGGGCGTGCTCAAGGGCGTGCCGCGCAGCGCCACCATCAAGTGCAAGGGCGAGGTCGAGCTGCTGCGCGTCGATGCTAATGACTTCATGCGCATCCTGGACGGCCAGCCGGCCATCTGGCGCACCATGCTCCTTGAGCAGATGGGCAAGGTCACTTCCTCGCACGACGTCCGTGCAAATCAAGAAAAGCAGATCGTCGAGGCCAAGGAGGTCTTTGGTCGTCTGGTGTCGCCCGAAGTCTATGAGCGCGTCATCAGCAAGCGCAACGCCGAGGAGCTTCTCAACGGCACCATCGAGGACTCGGCCGTCCTGTTCTTCGACATCAAGGGCTTCTCCACCGCCGCCGAGAAGATGGGCCCGCAGCCGCTGCTCAAGGCACTCAACGAGCACCTCACCATCATCAACGCCCGCATCTCCAAGCACCGCGGCATCGTGGTCAATTTCATCGGCGACGCCGTGCTCGCCATCTTCGGCTGCCCCGTGCCGCTGGCCGATCCCGCCGCCGCCGGCGTGCGCTGCTACCTCGAGGCGCGCGAGGAATTGCGCGCCTTCCACGCACATCGCAAGGAGACCGGCGAACACTGTTTCGAGCTGGGCGCTGGCATCAACTTCGGCAGCCTCGTGGCCGGCGGCATCGGCTCGAAGGAACGCTTCAGCTACACCGTGCTGGGCGACGAGGTGAATCTCGCGGCCCGTCTGGAATCTCTCACCCGCCACTACCCGACCGAGGTGATCTTCTCCGAGTCCTGCTACGACAAGCTGCCCGAGGACTTGAAGAGCCAGTCGCTCCTGATGGACCGCTGCACAGTCAAGGGCCGCAAGTCCCCCACCGGCCTCTACACACTGCTGGCGATGTCCGACCCGGAGAAGGCCGCCTACGACGAGGCGCTGAACAAGTATCTCGCCGGTGACTTCCTCGCCGCCGAGAGCGCGTTCAACGACATCCCCGGCCCGCTCTCCGCCTACATGAGGCGCCGCTGTGGCCAGCTTCAGGTGGAGCAGGGCAAATTCTGGCCCGGCTACTACGCGTGGGAAGTGAAGTGAGGAGCGGCAGAACCTGCGCCTTCCCTGCTCAAGGCCGCGCGGCCACGCTGGCGGCAGCCCGCTGCCGGCGCACCTCCGCCATGATGTAAAACATCTCCCGCGCGATCTCGCGGCAGCGCTCGTTGTAAGCGGCTGTTTCCGTGGGCGTGTCATCGCAGAGCCGGGGGTCCGTGTAATGGATTGCGTGCCGCGCGATGGCTCCCTTGACGATCGGGCATGACTTGTCCGCCGAACTGCACGTCATCAGCGCGATGAACTCCCGCTTCGGATTCGTCCCGGCATTGTAGAGCTTGGAGTGCGCGCGGATCGGAGGGCGGTCTCCAGCATAGCGCACGAGGTAGAGCGGATTGTCACCCGCCGTCGCATCCTGGATGTCGAAGCCCGCCCGTCGCATCGCCGTGACCGTCCGGCAATTGCAGGCGGTCACGTCGGTGCCGCCCGAGTAGGCGGAAACCTGGTCGAGGCCGTAGTGATAGGCGGCGGTCTGCGCCCAGATCTGCGACATGTGGCTGCGACGCGAGTTGTGCGTGCAGATGAAGGTCAGGTCCGCGCGCTTGCCCGTCGCGAGCCGAGCGGTGATGTCGGTGGCGATGGCGTTCAGCAAGGCTCTCCGCTCGGCGGGAACCCGGTCCAGTTCGCTGGCGACCTCGGTGACGTAGGTTTGAAGCGCGGGCAGCAGACCAGGGCTGGACGCAGACTGATGCAGGCCGGAACACCCCGCGCCGCACAGCAGGGCGAGGAGGAACAGGGCAGGACTCGCTTTCATGAGGCAAGCATTCATCTCGGTCAGTCCGCCTGCAAATCCACGCACACAACGCTGCTGCCGCCCCGGACATAGAGCCGCGTCCCCACCAGTGCCGGGTGCGAATACACATCCCCGTCATCCGCGAACAACTTGAGCCGGGACAGGATGGAACATTGCTCGGACTTCGCGTCGAGCAGCAGGAGTTCGCCGCCCATCGTCACCACCAGCACGCGCCCGGCATCGGCGAACAACGCTGCGTGGTCGCCGAGCGCGGAATCCTCCCGGTGCCAGAGCTGCTTCAGGCCCGACCGCACATCAAGGCAGTGCAGTCCCCGGTGCGCGCCGAAGACCCGTCCGCCCGTCACCACCGGCGTCGCGGTGTCCGGCTTGAGATCGGCATACACCGCCGCCGGCTTCGGAACTATCCGCCCCGCGACATCGAAGCGATACAGCCGCGTCCCGTTGTTCTCCGTGGCGACGACGAGGCCGCCATTCACGGCGATGGGCGTGGGCACGTTGAAGTCGCCTTCCATCGGCGGCACGAGCTGCCAGAGGCGCGCGCCGGTCTTCACGTCCCAGCCGCCGAGAGAAACCTTGTCGTAGCCCACGATTTGCCGCCGTCCCCCGAACTCGCCACAGATGAAGGCCGCGTAGGCTGCCGGCTCGCCCGGCGTTGTCCAGCGCGTGCGGCCCGTGGCTGCATCCAGAGCGACCATCGAGGCTTTCGGGCCGCCGGGATTCACGATGAGCAGGTCGTCCACCACGAGCGGTGGCGAGCACATGCCCCACGTCGGCAGCTCGGCCTTGAACTCGCGCGGCAGGTTGCGCTTCCAGAGAAGCTTGCCAGTCGCGGCATCAACGCAGCGCAGCTCACCGAACGCGCCCAGCAAATACGCGCGCCCCGTGTGGATGACCGGCGTGGCTCGCGGGGACTGGCCGTAGTCCAGCTTCCCGCGCGCCGGGAACTGCGCGAACCAGAGCAGTTCGCCCGTGTCCGCGTTCAGGCAGCGATACACGTCGTGTTCATCCGCGAAGTCGCGCTCCGCGAGAATCAGCCGTCCGCCGCTCACGCTCAAACCGGCAAGGCCGCCAGTCATGGCGGCCTTTTTCCAGACGAACTTGGGCTGCGCCGGCAAGCGCTCCGGCAGCCGGGGCACATGCCCGTCGCGGCCCGGCCCGCGCCAGTCGGGCCAGTCGCCGGCGTTGCTCTGCGGTCCGGAGTTCATTGGCTTGAAACCGTCGCGGCTCTCCAAGGCATTGAGCAGCTTTGCGTCGCTCTTGATGCCGAGCAGCGTGCTGAGAATCTTCTCGCGCTTCTCCGCCGCGATGGCGTCGGCGAGAAACACCGTGATGAACGGCACCGGTTGCGTCGTGGCAATCACCTTCAGCGCGCCGGGCGTGGCGCTGCCGCAGCCTTCCATGAGGCGGAGCGCGTAGGCAGGCACCACGGCGACGGGCAGCGGAGTCGCATCACTGTCCAGCACGTCTAGCGCGGCGTCGGTATAGACTGCACGCCGCTCCAGCTTGGCTGCCAGTTCCACGCCCGCAGCGCGCAACGCGGCGACGGCGGCGGCGCTCTTTCCGTCATCCTCGGTCAGCCCGAGGAGAATCCTCCGCCCGGCAATGTCCTTCAGTGTTTTGGCCGGATCGCTGGAGCGCGCAACGAACGCGGCGGCGAGCGTGGTCTCGCCGTCGAGGCCGGTGAGTGCGGCAACCGGCTGGCTCTTCAAGCCGGCCCGTTGCGCGCCGTGCGCCACCGTCGAGCGGTCGCCGATCACGATGACTTCACGACCAGCCCCGGCCCGAGCCAACGATTCAGCGAGGTCGTCCGAGAACTCGATGGCGACGCGTTGCTTCAGCGCGGACTCCAGCCGCGCTGCAAGCTTGCGGTAATCGCGCTGCCCGTAGCCCTTCACACACGCGCAGGCCAGTTCGCGCGAGAGCGGGTCGAGCACCACGAGCAGCATCGGCTCCGGTCCGCCCGCCGTCGGACGGCTGGTGCCGCAGCCGAAGCCCAGCATCATCGCCAGCGCAAATGCCCAGAGGCGGAAAACACCACCTTGAAACCAGCGGTTCATGGAGATGCCAAGCGGCGGTTGATTGCTCAACCCTTCGCCTTGAAGACGCGGATGGCGTCTCGCGTGGTGTCGAGCAGGTAGTAGCGGCTGCCGTCCGGGCTTTTCTCCACGGTGACGCGCACGCAGTCGCCCTTGGTCTCGATCACAGCGACGACTTCCAGCAGCTTGCCGTCGGCCGAGAAGCGCTTGATGGACGTGGGCGGGCCGGACTCGGCGGTGAGAATGTCGCCGTTGGGCAGCACGCGCATGCACTTGGGCTCGCAGCAGCCGCCGAAGTCGTCGGGCTTCACCTTGCCGGACTTGCCGAACTTCGCGATCTCCTTGCCGTCGCGGTCGCGTGTCTCGACGAGATGCCGGCCATTGTGCGGGATCCAAAGGTTTCCGTTGTGCGCCTGCAAATCCATTGTCGAGCAGCAGCCGCGCAGCTTGTCCACCACCAGCTTCGGGCTGGCGAGCGCGTGGTCGAAGCGATAGACGCGATAACTGAAGTCGCTCGGCGAGCCGAGCACCATGAACACGTCCCTGTCCGTCGCAGCCAGTCCGGTGACGTCCGTGCGGCGCTTTTCAAGGCTTGTCTTCATGGTCTTGAGCGTCGCCTCGTAGGGCTGCTTCGTCTGCTTGACCATCTGCTTGACCATCTCCTCGATCTCCTTGGTGATGGTGACCGGCTCGCTGGCCGAAGGCGCCATCGCCGAGGCGAGCACCTTCCCGGCGGAGTCGAGCTTGAGCAGCTTGCCTTCGCCTGCGACGAAGATGGAGCGGTCTTTCGCGACGGCGATGGCGGTGGGTTTGATCTCCAGCGGCCATGTCTTGATCAGCTTGCCGTCGGGCGAATAGACGCGGATGCCAGTGGCACTCTTGGACGCGGCGGAGGTGTCCTGCGGGGCAAAGCACGCGAGGACGTTGCCGTCGGCGTCGAGGCAGTAGTTGCGCAGCGCGCCGGGTCTCTTCGCGTCGCCGACCTGAATCAGCGCGACCTCGGTGGTGGTGGGTTTCCACGCCGGATCTTTTCCGCGCGCCGACGCGGCGTCGCGAAGCTGCTTCTCGTAGGGGTCGAGGGCGCTGGCCGCGACGCAGTTGCTGACGCCGTTCAACAACGCCCCCGCGACCAGTGCGAGCGCGAGCAGTAAGCGTGACTTGGCATTCATGGGTTTTCCTGTTGGTTGAGTTTTTAACCGCGAGACCGGGACTGCTGCTCCGTCCAACACCGCTGGCTGGCGAATGTTGTTCGGGATATGACGGGATTAAAGGCCTTTCCCTCCCGATTGCACGAAGAAAATCGCCCGCACGGACTTGCCGCTCAACCTGGTCCGCTCCGGACACAAAGGAGGCGGGTGGGCCTTCGGGCCGCGCCCGCCTTTCGTCACTGCCGCGCTCACGCCACCTTCACTTCCATCGGGCTCGGTTTCGGCGTCACGGTCTTGGGCAGGTGGACCAGCAGCACGCCGTCCTTGAACTCTGCCGCGACCTTGTCCGCCGGAGTCTCCTCCGGCAGCGTGAAGCTCCGCACGAAGCTGCCGTAGGCGCGCTCGATGCGGTGATACTTCTTGTCCTTCTCTTCCTTCTCAAACCGGCGCTCACCCGAGAGCATGAGGACACCGTCCTCGACCGTCAGCTTCACTTCCTCGCGCTTGACTCCCGGCAGCTCGGCCTTGAGCAGGAATTCCTTTTCATCCTCGGTGATGTCCACCAAGGGCGACCAGTCCGCCACCGCCAAAGCCTCCTTGCTCGTGGTGGCGCGCGTCGGCAGGTTCATCCACGAACCCAGCCGGCCCTGCAGCTCCTCCATTTCCTTGAAGGGACTCCAACGACTCAGCGCAGTCATAACCAACTCCATCCTGGCGGACTCGTTCCCGAGCCGCCCGGGTGCCGCCTTTGCCCGGACCAGCTCCCCAAGGGAGAGGGGGCCGCTCCATCCCCGCCGCTCCGACCCTCTCCGCCCTCCTCGCCGGATTACTCGTCCGCCAAGCAATGCGCCGCCATCCTGCGATTGGCGAAAACTGCTCCTCTGTTGCGGTGATGCGTGTTGCGTGAATCAGTTCGAGTGCCTCGGAGTTTCCTCACGCATCACGTTCAATACACCCACGGCACGAACCTCCACGCCCTCATCCGATACGCCGCATACTCGGGGAACTTCGCCATCAACAGGCGCTCCTCCAGTCGCGCCTTAGCATCGAAGAACACGCACAGCACCACGCTCGCCGCCAGTGCCGCTGTGCTCTGCCACAGCAGCGCCCATCCCAGCGACGCCAGCATCACGCTGCTGTAGAGCGGGTGTCGCAGGCGTTGGTAGATTCCGGTCTGCACAAGCTCCGCGTCAGGTCTCGGAGTCGGATTTGGCGTGCGGCTCCCGCCAAGCGAGCGCACCCCACACACGCCCACGATTGCACCGGCTGCGAAGAGCACGCCACCCGCCGTGAACCCTGCTGCGCTCTGCCACGCGCCGCGACACATGACGCCGAGGGCCACCACTGCGAGCATCAGCACGCTTTGGCAGATCACCCAGAGTCGGTCGGAATCGCTGGTGCTCATGGTTACGCCGTTGGCAGAAGAGGATCATAATTCGCCCGTCGGCGGGCGAGGAACTTGCGCCCCTCCTCAACCCACAGCACCACGCTGGCGACCAGGCCGATCAGGAAGAAGTTGAACATCGGAATCGGGACCGTGTGGAAGATGCGGTTCATCGGCTCGGTGTAGATGACCAGGACGTGCAGCACGTTTCCCAGCACCAGGCCGCCGAGCAGCCAGCCGTTTTTGAACAAGCTCAAGCTCAACGCGGACTGCTGCTCGCTCCGGCAGTTAAGGACGTTGAACCACTGGCACACGGCCAGCACGGTGAAGGTCTCGCTGCGCACCAGATCAATGGACACTCCAGTGGAGAGCCGCCAGATGAAGTAGCCCAGCGTTGCCGCCACCGACGCGACGACCATGCCGAGCATCCGCGTCACCATGCTTCGCGTGATGAGCGGTTCGTCGCGCGGGATGGGCGGGCGGTTCATCTCATTTCCCTCGGGGCCTTCCATCACGAGGTTGATGGTCAGCACGCCCTCGGTGACGATGTTGATCCACAGGATTTGCACGGCCGCGAGGGGCAGGGGATAGCCGAGGAACAGCGCGCCCAGCAGCACGACCACTTCGTCAATCGAGGTGGCGAAGAGGAAGAGGATGACCTTCTTCAGGTTGCGATACACCAGCCTCCCTTCCTCGACGGCGCTCACGATGGTCGCGAAGTTGTCGTCGGCGATGACGATTTTCGCCGCGCCCTTGGCGACCTCTGTGCCGGTGATGCCCATCGCCACGCCCACGTCCGCGCGGGCCAGCGCAGGGGCGTCGTTCACGCCGTCGCCGGTCATGGCCACCACGTTGCCCCTGGCTTGGAATGCCTCGACGATCCTGAGCTTCTGCGCGGGATGCACACGCGCGAACACGGAAATGCGGTCGAGGTCGTGCCGCAAATCCTGCTCGGGCATGGCCTCCAATTCGCGGCCGTCCACCGCCAGGTCGCCCTCGCGCGCGATACCCAGCGAGCGGGCCACGGCCAGACCAGTTGCCTTATGATCGCCCGTCACCATCACTGGCCGAATCCCCGCGCGCCGGCACTCGTGGACGGCGGCCTTCACCTCTTCGCGCGGCGGGTCCATCTGTCCGATGAGGCCCAGAAACGTGGCCCGGCGCTCGAACTGGGCAAAGCCGGAAGTTTCATCCAGCGCCGCTTCCGGCACCTCGGCAATCGCGAGCAAACGCAAGGCGCGGCTGGCCAGCTCGGCCGACGTCGTCTCGAAAGCGCGTCGGCATTGTTCATCCAGCGGCACAAGTCGCTCGCCCTGCCGCGCGAGCGCGCACAGGCCCAGCACCATTTCCGGCGCGCCTTTGATGCATATGCGTCCACGGGCCGAGTGACCGTGCTGCGTGGCCATCATCTTGTTGGCGGAGTCGAATGGAATCTCGGCACGCCTGGGATGCCGTTGCCGGAGCGCGGCGGGCTCGACACATGACTTCAAGGCCAAGGTGAGCAACGCCGCTTCCGTGGGATCGCCCAACGGACGCCAACGTGGGTCAGCGCGGTCGGGCGGCACGAGCTGGGCGTCGTTGCACAGCGCGCCGGCTTCCAACAACGCCAGCAGTGCGGGGTCGCCGGCCGCAGAGATTTCCTTGCCGTCGGCGAGGAGCTTGCCTTCCGGCGCATAGCCGGCCCCGGTGATTTCCACGGTGCGGCCGTCCGGCAGCCACAGCACGGTCACGGTCATCTCGTTGCGCGTGAGCGTGCCGGTCTTGTCGCTGCAAATCACACTGGTGGATCCCAGTGTTTCCACGGCACCGAGCCGCCGCACCACGGCCTTGCGCGCCGCCATTCGTTGCATCCCCACCGCCAGCGCGATGGTCATCGCCACGGGCAAGCCCTCCGGCACCATCGAAACCATCTGGCTGATCGCGACCATCAGGATTTCGACGAACGGAAGTCCGCGACCTAGCCCCACAACAATCACAAGCACGAACAGGCCGATGGCCGCTCCGACGAGGTAGCGCCCGAACTGTGCGATGCGCAGCTCCAACGGAGTCTTGGGCTCCTCGGCGGACTCCGTCAGGCTTGCGATGCGACCGACCTCGGTGTCCGTGCCCGTGGCCACCACGAGCGCCTTGCCCCGTCCGGCCGCGATGTGGGTGCCGGAGTAAAGCATGTTGCGACGGTCAGCCAGCGGCGTGTCGAATGGCAGCGGCTCGACGCTCTTCGTGACTGGCAGAGATTCTCCGGTCAGTGCGGCTTCGGCTGCCTCCAGTGCGTTGCACTCAATCAGCCGGGCGTCCGCAGCCATCGCGTCGCCGGCTGCCAGCAGCACGATGTCGCCGGGGACGAGGTCGCGCGCTTCGATGAGCGCCTCGGAGCCGGCCCGCAATACGCGCACGCGCAAGGTGGAGAGCTTGCGCAGTGCCTCCATGGAACGCTCGGCGCGACCTTCTTGAAACGTGCCGATCAACGCGTTGACCACCACCACGAGCAGGATGACAACGGAATCTCCCCGATGCCCCACTGCAAAGGACACCGCAGCCGCGATGAAGAGAATATAGATCAGTGGGCTGACAAACTGCCGCAGCAGGACCATGACGAGCGAACGGCGCTTCGCCTCAGGCAGTGCGTTGGGTCCATGGGCCGTCAGGCGACGCGCTGCCTCCTGCGGGGACAGTCCATTCATCGAGGCACTCAGCGCACCGAGCGCCACCTCACACGGCTGGCAGTGCCAACCCATGGGCACGGCAGGACTTTCAATTGGAGTTGGCGCCGCGTTGCTCATGAGCCGGTCGTAGCGAACTGCATCTGCCGCCCGAAGGCTTTTGGTCAATTGTCGGACACTGGGCAAGGATTGTTTCTCGGCCTGCAATCGGCAGCCAGCGCTTCAGCCGCGAGTGGAGGCATCGGCGGCCATGATAGGGGTGGCCCCTAGCCGACTACCGGGTCGCCTGCCCGATACCGCGCCCTTCGCCCGCGCGTAATCTGGGCCCATGAAAACAAACACTTTCACAGCCACGAACGAGGGACAGGCCGTCAAAGTCCTCCACGTCCAGTTCGCGCCCGAAACCGCAGTGCGCATCGAGGTGCGCCAGCAGCAACCCATCGCGTGGGTGCCGCGTCGCCCAGCGGTTGCGGCCAGCGCGGCGCGCCCGACGATGGCGTTGGTTCTCACTTTGCTGATGGTCTGCCTGACCAGCGCGTTCGTGAAGCCCGCGAAGGCCGCGCTCGCCGGCGCTTCCACCGACCTCGCCGTGCTCGTGGTGACGGCGACCACGAACGACGCGGCGCTGCCGGCCATCCGCCAGGCGCTGGACTTCCTCGGCACGCCCTACACCGTCCACATCGCCAGCGCCCAACCCGGCGCGCTGACCGCCGACAAGCTCGCCGCCGGACTGCGCGGCTTCTACTCCTCGGTCATGCTCACCGACTCCCAGCTCGCCTACAGCCCCGACGGCGTCACCTGGGCTTCCGC
>JBEBFV010000350.1:0-6911 GCA_040081795.1 Limisphaerales bacterium
TGCGCATCGAACTTGGCCACGAGGATGTCGTGCCCGGTCGGAGTGGTGAGCTTCTGGCCGCCGAATGAGGCATTGCCGCTGGCGTAACCGCCGACATAGCAGTTGCCTTGCTGATCCGCCGCGATGCCATGACCGGAACTGGAGCCCTGGCCTTCCGCCGCGCGAATCCAATTCACCTTGCCGTCGGGATTCATCGCGAGGCAGAAGACGTGAGCCGGGCCGGGATGTCCGAGTGGCTCGGCCCCGATGGTGCCTTCGCCGACGATGGCTCCGGTGACAAACACGTTTCCGTGCTTGTCGGCCGCAATGCCGTGCCCGTAGTCGTAGCCGGTTCCGCCGCCGCTCTTGAGCCACGCGAGCTTTCCCTGCGAGTCATACTTGGCGACGAAGATGTCGTAGTCGCCGGAGTTCGGCACGGCGACGCCGCTGAACGTGGCGTTGGTGCTCTGGAAATGTCCGGTGACATAGCAGTTGCCAGCGGCATCTGTCGCAACCCCGTAACCGCGATCAATGCCGCTGCCGCCCGCGCTGCGTGCCCAGAGGAACTTTCCATCCGGCGAACACTTCGCGACGAAGAAGTCCATGTCCCAGGCACTCGTGAGCGTGTGCTCGCCAAACTGCGATGTGCCGGCGAACTCCCCCGTCAGAAAGATATTCCCTCGCGCGTCCACGGCGAGACAGCGGGTCTTGTCATGCCCCTTGCCGCCGGCGGAGATGGCCCAGGCGAACTCAGGAGCAGTCTCCGGCAAGGCAGCTTGAACGGCGAACGTCGAGGACAGGAGCGTGGCGAGGAACCAAAAGCCGCTGAAGCATTTCAACATGGCGCGTTGGACGTGCGCCGATGCAAACCAACTTCAAGCCGCCTTTGACAATTGGCCGCGCTTCGCAAACATTCCGTCTCCTTTCCGGGGCGGACCGGAGGCGGATGAAATCCACTGTCGCCACAATCGAAGAGCACAAACAGGTCTGCGACCTTTGCGGAGGCGCACGTCATCAGATCTTCGCCACGCGCGGACGCGGCGGCTCGAAACTCACCACCGTCATCTGCGAGGATTGCGGGCTGGTTTACACGAACCCGCGCCCGAACGAGCGGGAGAACTCGAAGTTTTACCACACGAGCTACTGGGGCGCTTACAAGAACCAGTCCATGCCGGATGAACGGTTCTTCCAGCGCCGGCTGCCGAAGATCCGCCCGATGCTTGCGCAGCTCCGGCCCTACTTGAAGCCCGGCGTGCGCGTGCTGGAGATCGGTTGCAGCGTCGGCGCGCTGCTTTGGAGCATGAAGGAAGTCGTCGGCTCCACAGGGCAGTTCACGGGCATCGAGCCGCACGAAGGCCACGCACAGTTCGCGCGCGAGAAGAAGGGCCTTGATGTGCATAACGGCCTGCTGGAGGAAATCTCGCACAAGCTCAAGCCCGCGAGCTTCGACCTCGTGGTGATGAACCATGTCCTCGAACACACCATCAGCCCGACCGCGACGCTGACCACCATCAAGAAGCTGCTCAAGCCGCACGGCCACTACGTCGTTGAGGTGCCCAACGTCGAGGCGCCCGGCTCGCGGCTCTCGCACTTCTTCCACGTCGCGCACCACTACAGCTTCTCGCCGCGCACGCTGCATCGGCTGGCGCAAAAGTCCGGCTTCGCGGTCAAGCGCGTGGACTCGCTCGACGGCGATCTGCCCGGCACCCGGCTCAACGCGGTTTTCGAGAAGCCAGTCTCCGCCGAGGCTGGAGTGACCACGCGGTTCATCCGCGACGACCCCAATGAACGCGCCGCCGCGCTGCGCCGTTACGAGCGCTGGTATTGGCTGACCGCCGCCAGCTTCCGCAAGAAGATCACCCATTGGCAGCGCCAGCGGATGTGAGCGGAGCGCCGAGCGATGTTCGGCGCTTCCGTCGAGTGTAAGTTTCTTCCGCCCGGCCCGACTCATCCCCGGCGATGCGGACAATAAACTTTCAAACAAATCCGCGCCGCAGCCATCATACAGTCATGCGAAACGGGATTCTTGCGCTAGCTTGCCTCTCTCTGATCGGCTGGTTTGCGCCCCCAGCAAGCGCTGCCGCAACGAAGGTTGACCTCTTGCTGGACAAGGACTCCGTCCAGCCCGGCGAAACCGTTCTCGCGGGCGTGCGGCTCACGATGGCCCCGCGCTGGCATACCTATTGGCGCAACGGCGGCGACGTCGGCTTCCCCACGAAGATCGTCTGGGAGCTGCCGGCTGGCGTGACTGCCGGAGAAATACAGTGGCCCGTGCCCGGCAAGTATTTCGCCGACACACTCACGAGCTACGAATACGCGAAGGAGGCCGTGCTGCTCGTGCCGTTGAAGATCGCCGCGAGCGCCGCCATCGGCAGCCACGAGCTGACCGCGAACGCGAGCTGGCTCGAATGCGAAACCGGCGGCTCCTGCGTGCCGGCCAAAGGCAGCGCGAAGGCCACGCTCCGTATCGGCGCGGAATCGAAGCCCTCCTCCTCCGCCCCGCAGTTCGCCAACTGGCAGAAGTTGCTGCCCGCCGCGAAGTCCGATCTCACTGCCACCGCGCAATGGGAGCAGCCAGCCTCGACGAACGACACTCGCGCGGTGCTCATCGAGTGGAGCACGAGCGCTGCGAAGCCCGACTTCTTTCCCTACGGCGGCGAGGGCTTTGAAGTCGCTGGTCCGACGGAGGTCGTGAGCAACGCAGGAGGCAAGGCGGTGCTCCGAAAGCAAATCAAGAAATCCGAAGGCCAGTGGCCCAAGCAGCTGCTCGGCTTGCTCGTGGAAGTCGCCGAGAGCAGTCACTCAACCGGCTACGAGTTGAACCTTCTCCTCGACGACGGAGGATCAGCAACCACCGCTGCCACCAAGCAAACCACAGTTCCATCCCCTGCCCCGCCTGCGCCGAGCGCCGAGATCACCTCCTTCGGCCACGCGCTGCTCCTCGCGTTTCTCGGCGGCCTCATCCTGAACATCATGCCGTGCGTGCTGCCCGTCATCGCTCTGAAGATTTTCGGCTTCGTGAACCAGGCGAAGCAATCTCCCGCACGCGTGCGGCAGCTCGGCCTCGTGTATTGCTTGGGCGTGCTGGTGTCGTTCGTCGTGCTCGCAGGCGTCGTCATCGGCGTGCAACAGGCCGGCAAGAGCGCGAGCTGGGGAATGCAGTTTCAGAATCCCATCTTCCTCGTGAGCATGGTCACGCTCGTCACGCTCGTGGCGCTGAATCTCTTCGGCCTGTTTGAAGTTTCACTCGGCAGCGGGGCGATGACCTCCGCCAGCGAACTGGCCGGCAAGGATGGTCCGACAGGCGCATTCTTCAACGGCGTCCTCGCCACCGCACTCGCCACGCCCTGCACCGCACCGCTGCTCGCACCCGCGCTGGGCTTCGCGTTCGCGCAGCCGCCAGCTCTGATCCTGCTGCTCTTCCTCGCCATCGGTGCGGGCCTGGCGCTGCCTTACTTGCTCCTGAGTTTCCAACCCGCGTGGCTCAAGTTCCTGCCCAAGCCCGGCAAATGGATGGTTCAATTCAAGCAGGCGATGGGCTTCCCGATGCTCGCCACGGCCATCTGGCTGCTGTGGGTTTCCACGCGCATCTTCGGACGCGACGGCGCGCTGTGGCTGGGACTCTTCCTCGTCGTGCTCGCGCTGGCGGTTTGGATCTGGGGCGAGTTCGTGCAGCGCGGCAGCGCGCGCCGCGGGCTTGCGATGGCCATCAGCATCGCGCTGCTCGGCGGCGCTTATGCGTATGCGCTGGAAGGCCAGTTGCACTGGCGCAATCCGCCGCGTCCCACCGAAAGCGGCGGCGTGACCAAGAGCAGTGCTGACGGCATTGACTGGCAGCCGTGGAGTATGGAAGCGGTGGCAAAGGCCCGCGCCGAGGGCCGCGTCGTGCTAGTGGACTTCACGGCGGACTGGTGCTTCACCTGCAAGGCCAACCTCAGCAGCAGCCTCGAAATCACCGCCACGCGTCAGAAGCTCAAGGACTTGAACGCCGTCGCGCTCCTCGCCGACAACACGCTGGAATCCCCCGCCATCGTCACCGAGCTGAAAAAGTTCGGTCGCGCCGGCGTGCCGATGGTGCTGGTCTATCCCCGTGACCCGAAAGCCGAGCCGTTGCTCCTTCCCACGCTGCTCACGCCCGGCATCGTCCTGGAAGCATTGGACAAGGCGGCAAAGTAGAATCGCCGTGGCCTGCGGGGTGAACGGAGGGAAAGAGTCAACGCGAGGGCGCAAGGACGCGAAGACGCAAAGAGCCGAAGCGGGATGAACTGGATGAGACACTTGGGGGGATTGGCTTCAGCATTCACACGTGCTGTGAGCATGTTGGCGAAGCCAACCAGGCCGTGCTCATCGCGGCTTTGCGCCCTTGCGGCTTTGCGTTGAATTCCGACCGCCGAACTTTGCGTGAGACGCAAAAACGCGAAGGCTTTCACCTTCGCGTCTTCTGTTCCGGCGGGCCGCCGGGAAATCAGTGATGATGCTCGTCGCTGGGCGGCAGGCAGCCGAACTTGCCGACGATGGCGACCAGGCCGACCACCACGCCGAGAAGCGGCCACCAGGAAGGCGACTTGGGATGAACGGTCCAGAAGACGCCAGCACCGAGAATCGCGCCGATGACCAACCAGGTGAACACAGCTTTGAAAAAAGTCATGGCGCGGAGAGTAGCGACCGACTCATTTCTGGCAAGCGTCGCTTTTGCGTTTGCGGGTGCGTCTTCGCGGGGCTAGAAACTCCTCCCACCATGTTTGGCGAAATCAAAAACTTCCACGGCGAGCGCATTGACCACTCCTTTCATCAGGGTGACGCGAACTCGAAAAACCTCGTCGTCCTCGGCCACGGCGTGACCGGCAACAAGGACCGGCCCTTCCTCGTGACGCTGGCTGAGGCCCTCGCCGCCGCCGGCGTCAACACAGTGCGCATCTCCTTCGCCGGCAACGGCGCGTCGGGCGGCAAGTTCACCGATGCCACCATCTCCAAGGAAGTCGCCGACCTCGGCTCCGTGCTGGACGCCTACGCGGGCTGGAACGTCTGCTACATCGGCCACAGCATGGGCGGCGCGGTGGGCGTGCTGCGCGCCAGCCAGGACCCGCGCATCCGCCTGCTGGTGTCGCTCGCGGGCATGGTGCGCACAGCGGCTTTTGCGCAACGCGAGTTCGGCACGGTGAAGCCGGGCGCGGGCTTCATGTGGGACGACGAGGCTTGCCCGCTCTCACAAGCTTACATGGACGACCTCACGACAATCGGCACCGTGCTCGACGCCGCACCGAAGATCAAAGTCCCGTGGCTGCTTGTCCACGGCACGGAGGACGACGTGGTGCCCATCCAAGACTCGAAAGACATCCTCATCCGCGCAGGCAACGACGTGAAGTTCGTCCCGCTCCAAGGCTCGAACCACGTCTTCGCCGGCGACTACACCGCGCCGATGGTGGCGACGGTGGTGGGCTGGGTGAAGGAGCGGTTTGCGTGATCTAGAGCAACAATGTGCTGCGGACGACGGCGAGCAGCGCGACAATTTCCTGACTCCGTCGGCACAGACCAAAACCAACCATGAACGCCCCGAACAGAAGCCGCGCCCTCTGGATTTTCATCGCCTGCCTTTGCCTCATGGAAGGCGCTGTGTTCGGAGCACCCCCGGAACTGCTCCCCTTCTGGAAGCTCCCTGCGGTTGAACTGCCGCCCAAGCTTCTGCCCGCGAAAGTCGAGTTGGTCGCCGGCCCCGACCTTACCCGCGCGCTGGCCTTGTTCGACCCCGATCACAAGGTGACCAACCCTCTCACCGAGCCGTTCGTCAAGAAGGCGGACGAAGACTATCGCGTGGTCCCATCCGGCTTGGTGAAAGGTGCGAAGCCGTTCTCTGATCGGAACTACACGATCTCGGTTCTGCCGGACAGGCTGGCCGGGCTGACGCAACTGCAAACCCGGATGAGCCACAAGAACATCATTGATGGCCGGTTCGGCATCGCCCTGTCGGTTGCACGCCCCGTGTATTTGTTCGTGGCCATGGACGAACGAATGCTAAAGACCTTCGCGCAGACCGGCACCCCCTCGTGGATGCAGGACTTTGCTCCCACCGGGGACAGGATACTCACTGACGACCCCCTGATGAAGGCGACCGAATCCGGCTATCTGATCTTCGTGAAGAAATGTCCCGCCGGCCGCATCGTCCTGGGACCGTGTGGAGCGAACCCGAAATACAACTCCATGTATTTCACCTTCCTCGCGGAGGCCGGTCAGGACGGCAGGTGACGCGCGGAGCATCTGTTATTGTAAAACCCGGTCGAACCGGCGTAACTGAGTCGCAACATTAACCAGGAATTCATCATGGCCAAAGGCAACCACAGTCAGAAAAAGGAAACGAAGAAGCCGAAGAAGGAGAAGCCCAAGGCTGCTCCCGCGACCTCACGGCGGATTTCTTGACGGGGCAGCGGATTGAAGACCCGTGTTCTATCAGCAGGATCGCGATGATCTCGAAGCGGCACGGGAGCCGATCGCTGCACGCGCGGAGCGTTTGAAGGAAGCGCAGTCATGCCATCCCCCAACGTCCATCCCCGCGATCCTCTGCATGGCATCACGCTGGAGAGGATCGTCACCGAACTTGCCGCCCGGCACGGCTGGCGCGAGATGGCACGTCGCATTCCGATCCGGTGTTTCATGTTCAATCCGACTGGGAGGTCGAGCCTCACGTTTCTGCGCAAGACCCCTTGGGCGCGCAGGAAGGTTGAGGAGTGGTTCATCATGGAGAAGCTGGACGCCAGCGACGCGCAAGGCCCGGGGCCGGGCTGACGGATTTCTCTCGTCGTCATGCACACTCTCGGGGACATGGCCAAGGCATTGAACCGGCCGGTGACGCAGCTTGCCGCGTGGCAGCGCCGATTCGGACTGCCCGCCAGCACGGGGGCTGGATATTCGGAGGCTTACCTCGCGTTCCTGCGCCG
>JBEBFV010000351.1:0-6900 GCA_040081795.1 Limisphaerales bacterium
TGGCCGACCGTCCAGCCGTTCTCCGCGAGCGCCTCGCCCCAGCCCTTGAACTCCGGCGGGAAGTAGCAGATGTGGTTCGCGGCCTCCTTGAGCTGCCACGAGTTGCGCCCCGTGAGGATGCTCGCGCGAGACGGCGCGCACTTGGCGTTCGGCGTGAAAGCGCGGGTGAACAGGACGCCCTCCTTCGCCACGCGGTCGAAATGCGGCGTCTTCACCCACTTCGTCCCGTAAGCGCCCGCGTGCGCGCCCCAATCATCGGCGATGGCGAAGAGGATGTTCGGCGGCCGCTCGGCCGCGAGCGAGGAGAACCCGGTCAGGCCGGCGACAAACGCGAAGGCCACCACGGCAAAGATGGAAAGTGATACAGGGCGCATGACCGAAGGCTACCGAAGCGAAGGACGATTGGGAAGGGCCAGCCACTCCGCAATCCGTTCATTCAAATGTGCCGAAGGATTCTGGCGGACGCGGTGTTGCCCCAGACTGAAAGTTGCACGCCTGCATGCGCCTTACGCCAGGAAGGGAAAACGAGTCAAGGCATCTGCAACGCCTCGCGGACGACGGCCAGAAAACCACACTCCTGCGCGGCGACGCTGCTGTCGCTGGTCACGAGGTCGTCGAGCACGTCCAGCACCTGGCGGCGGTGCGCCGGCGTGGTGAACTGCCTCGCGAGCAGCGCGGCGTAGGCGCGTCCGGAATCCGTCGAGCCAGAGTGGTGGCGGGTGCGCGCGACTGACGCATCGTAATGCTTGGCGCGGTCGTAGTCGGTTTCGCAGCCGAGTGCGGCAAGCAGGCGACCGACTCGCTCGTCTTCAGCAGCGGCGAGGTGTCCGTCGGCATACATGGCCAGCATGGTCAAATCGAGCAGGGCCCGGCGTTGGGTGTCGTTGAAGTCGGTGAGGTTCATGGTGTGTAGGCTGGGTGGCGTGTTGGTGGTTCGCAGGGATTAACCCACATTCGCCACATACCAGTCCAGCGCGAGTTCGAGGCCCTGCGGCATCGTGTGCGTGGGCGCGTAGCCGAGGAGGCGACGGGCCTTGTCCACGCGACGCCGAGCGCGGCCTGCTTGTAGCGCACGAGGATGTCGCGCCAGGCAAGGAACCAGAACAGCTCGCGGTAGCGCCACAGCTCGTCGAAGTCCACGGCCACGAGGCCCTTCTTGGGTCGGATGACGCGCTCGTAGTCGGCGAGTTCGTTGATGTGCGGTTCAGGGGCGGTCATGCGGCAGAGAGGCTGAACGAAGCGAGGCGAGATTCAAGTCCGGCGGGAGTTTCACTGAATCAACTCCTCCATCTCACCGAACTTGAGTCGCGCGAGCGTGGCTATCGCGGCTTCAAACCCCGGGAAGGTAAAGGTGAAGGACATGATGTGCTTCTCCGAACCATAAAGGCCATAGTGCCCCTTGGCTGCCCCGTGCACGACTTTCACCTTATCGCCGAGTTTCTCGTGGATCGCACCCACCAGTTTCCTGCGGGATTCACAAGCCAACTTGCCCTCGGGGTGATGCCAGAAGTGAATCACGACCAGCGAGCAAGTCATCGCGTTTACCTGGGCATCGTGCTCCCTGGCGAGTTCACCAATCAGGCTGAAATATCGGTTCATTTCCTCAGGCGTGCCACCAACCACGATAGCGATGATGAACTCAAGCTGCTCTTCGGTAAATGGGGGGAGCGAGAGTTCGCCTTTGAGAAGCGATTCAACTACGCTGGGCGATACCAAGTGCCCGAAGACGCTTCGCAAGCGCTTTTTCTCGTCGTCCTCTTTGTGCGATTTCCAAAACATTCGGAGACGCTCATCCCGGGAAGCTGCTCCGAAAGCCCTTGGCGATGCTCACAGCGATGTTGGGATTGGCCGGGTTGACGGTCACGCGGCGCTGGCTGGGAGAGACGACCAGGTCCATGTCCTCCATCGGCACCGCGCCCAGCAGGACTTCATCGCCCATCACCAAGGCCCCGGCGAAGCACTGCCGGTTCTCAAAGCCCACTTCCAGCGGGCCGACGTAGGGCACGAGGTGCGTCTTGCCATCCGCCGTCACGACCTCGCGCTTGGAAGTTGGCTCCAGTTCAAGCTGCGCGGCGACGTGCTCAGGGATGCACAGGAGCAACGCGCCCGTGTCCGCCAGCGCCGAGATTTGCAGCGCGGCCAGCGCGGGCTTGCGCGGGTTGCTCAACTTGATTTGGGCGGTGGAAAGTCCCATGTCGGAACAGTGGTGTTTCCTGCTGGGAAAAGCAATTCACGGCATCTGCAGCGCCTCGCGGACGACGGCAAGAAAGCCACACTCTTTCGCGGCGATGCTGTGGTCGCTGGTCACGACATCGTCCAGCACATCTAGCACCTTGCGACGTTGTTCTGGCGAGGTGAACTGCCTTCCCAACTGCATCGCGTGGGCGCGGGCGGCATCCGCCGTGGTGGAGTGCCGGCTGATGCGCGAGACGGAGGCGTCGTAGTGCTTGGCGCGGTCGTAATCGGTGTCGCAGCCCAGCGCGGTGAGCAGGCGGCCGATTTGCTCGTCCTCGACGGAGGCTAGGTGGCCGTCGGCGTAGGCGGCGAGCATGGTCAAATCGAGCAGGGCCTGGCGTTGGGCGTCGTTGAAGTCGGTGAGGTTCATGGTGGGAAGGCTGGGCGGCGCTTTGGTGGTTCGCTGTGATTAACCCACATTCGCCACATACCAGTCCAGCGCGAGTTCGAGGCCTTGCGGCATTGTGTGCGTGGGCGCGTAGCCGAGGAGGCGGCGGGCTTTGTCCACGTTCGCGAGCGAGTGCCGCACGTCGCCGACGCGGAAGTCGCGGTATGTGGGCTTCTGCTCGGGCAGCGACGGGTTGCGGCGGCGCAGGCCGTCGTGGATGGCGCGATAGAGGTCGTTGAGCGTGGTGCGGTCGCCCACGGCGATGTTGTAGGCTTGGTTCAGCGCGTCTTCGTTCTGCGTTGTGGCGGCGAGGAGGTTCGCCTGCACGACGTTCTCCACGAAGCAGAAGTCGCGGCTGGTCTCGCCGTCGCCGTTGATGAAGACGGGTTCCTTCTTCAGCAGCGACGCGACCCACTTGGGCATGACGGCGGCGTAGGCTCCGTCGGGGTCCTGGCGCGGGCCGAAGACGTTGAAGTAGCGCAGGCCGATGGCCTTGAAGCCGTAGGTGCGCGCGAAGACATCGGCGTAAATCTCGTTGAACTTCTTGGTCGCGGCGTAGGGCGAAAGGACGTTGCCGACCTTGTCCTCGACCTTCGGCAGGTCCGGGTGGTCGCCATAGACGCTGCTGCTGGAGGCATAGACAAGCCGCTTCACCTTTGCATCGCGCGCGGCGAGCATGATGTTCAGGAAGCCGAGGACGTTGGCCTCGTTGCTGGTCACGGGGTCGGCCACGGAGCGCGGCACGGAGCCGAGCGCGCCTTGGTGCAGCACGTAATCCACGCCCGCGCAGGCCTCGTGGCAAAGGTGACCCACGCGGAGGTCGGCGTCGAGGAAACGGAAGCGCTCCCACTGGCTGGCGGTGACGAGGTCCTTGAGCTGGTTGAGGTTCTTGCGGTGCCCGGTGGCGAAGTTGTCGAGGCCCACGACGCGCTGGTCGAGCTTGAGCAGGTGCTCGACGAGGTTGGAGCCGATGAAACCGGCGGCCCCGGTGACGAGCCATTTGCGCGGGGATTTCTTCAGCTCGGCGCGGAGGGTTTCGTAGGCGGACATGGTTTTAGGATTCTCAGGAATCAATCACGGCGACTCAATGCGATAGAATCGCCTCCCTGTAGCGGCGGGTGCAGAAGTGTCAAAGAAGAGATATGGACTTCTCGGGAGCACGAGGTTGGTCAGAACCGTCCAGCTGCCGTTCGTTAGATCGGTGGAAAACAGGATGCGGTTTGTCGAACCGACGCCACCATCAAGGGTAAGCCCGGCGAAAACTTGCAAATCCAGGAGCCGGCCTCGACTTTTTAGCGCTAGAGTGTGGTCGTAGCCTCCGGCAATCGAACTGACGCCAACCAATCCCGCCGGCACGGAGCTTTGGTTTTGGTCATTGTATCCCCACGCAACCACGGTCCCATCGCTCTTAAGCACGGCGCTGTGCGAGGCTCCTGCGGCGATGGCGGTCACGTTCGACAGACCTGTCGGAACGGTAGTTTGACCATTACCGTTGAAACCCCAAGCTACGACAGTTCCGTCTCCCCTGAGCGCAAGTGAGTGAAATCCTGCTGCAACCGCAATGACATTGCTCAACCCCGCCGGAACATTCGTCGCCCCAAACTCGTTCCTGCCCCAACTGAGGACGGTTCCGTTCGTAAGAAGAACGACATTGTGGTCTGGGCCTGCTGCAATTGCGGCGACATTGGTGGCGCTGGCTGGAACATCCGTGACTCCGTTTCCGTTGCTTCCCCATGCAACGAGCGTTCCATCGGCTTTGAGAGCCAAGATGTGTCCTGTTCCTGCCGCTATTGCAACGAGGTTCGTCAAACCAAGCGGCGTGCCGGTGTCACTGCCCCAAGTCACAACGGTGCTGTTACTGCGCAGAGCGACGCTGAACGTGGAACCTGCCGCTACCTGTCGGACATCCATGAGCCCGATCGGCGGGTTCAGTTGACCTGAAGTGTTGTCTCCCCAGCCCACGACAGTCCCGTTGCTACGGATGGCAAGACTGTGTTTGAAACCAGCGCTGATGCCAATCGCATCGTCCAGCCCCACCGGAGGGCTAATCTGGCCTTGGTCGTTGAAACCCCAACCTACAACTGGACCCGGCGGGAACGGGGAAGCCGCCAACAAACCTGAAACGAGGCCTAACTCGGCGAGAGCCAGAAACTTCAAGCACATGGATAGAAGCTGACGGCTCATTGAACGCTATCCGGCAACCATGTCGTGCCGTGTGATGACAGAATCGCAAAACAGGAAAACTGGGCCTGTTCCACTATGAGTCTCGAAAAGAAAGTGCCTTTCCATTTCATCCAGAGCGCGTTTTCAAGCTGCGCGACCCGTCGCCGCAAATCAGCTTCTGCTGAGGATAACCTGTCCCAAAGCAGTAGCCAGTTCTCTTCTCCGCGTCCGTAGTCGGACTGGCACAATTGAATGCTTTTGCGTTCGATAATCTCCAAAGCCGTCTCAAGCCAGAAAGAATCCTCGTCCGCGACTTCATTTGGAAACAGAACAGCAGGGGTGGTGAATCCACTGCTTACACGCTGGCGCCTCGACGTGGCAGAGTCGGGTTTGCTGAGGAATGGCGTGATGGAGAGAGTTCCCAAGTGCTTCTTCCGTTGGAGGCTACGGGCGGACTCCAGCTCTTCGTTTGCGATTTTCGTCACTTCAACCCCGATTTGGGTTTTGTCCAAAACCAATTTGAAGTCAGGCCTTTGGTTTCGGACGTGCGTGACTTCAAGCGGATACTTAAGCAGTTCCGTGTGAGCGGCGGCTTTGAGGAACTTCCCAAGCTGAACTCGTTCGTCCAACTCGGGCTGCGTCCGCCCCTTGTAGAAGCTGGGGCCGAACCGACTCACCGCGTCAGAGGGGTTTTCAGCTCTGACTGGCATTTGCATGAGCGCTGCGGTTTGTCCTTTGGCAGGCGGGTGACAAGAACGTGTGAACGAAGGCTATGCCTTCCACACCTTCCCCGCCTCAACCTTCACGTCCGCCATCGCGTTGCGCGTGTCCACGATGACTTGCGCCCAGTCGGCGAGTTCCTGGTTGTTGGCCTTCTTGTGGTTCGTGGAAATCACCACCACGTCGTAGCTCGCGATGCTTTCCTTCGTCCACGGCACCGACTTCGTGCCGGCCCAGTGGCCGTGCTCGCGGCTGGGGCGGATGACGGGGACGTGCGGGTCGAAGTAGGCCATCTCCGCGCCGCGCTCCTTGAAGAGGTCGAGCAACGTGTAGCTGGGCGACTCGCGGTCGTCGTCCACGTTGGCCTTGTAGGCGAGGCCCATGATGAGAATGCGGCTGCCGTTGATGGCCTTCTTCTTCGCGTTGAGCGCCTCCTGCGTGCGATGCACGACATACATCGGCATCGCGGTGTTCACCTCGCCGGCCAACTCGATGAACTTCGTGTTCTGCCCATACTCACGCGCCTTCCACGTCAGGTAAAACGGGTCAATCGGGATGCAATGCCCACCGAGGCCGGGGCCGGGGTAGAAGGCCATGTAGCCGAAGGGCTTGGTCTTCGCGGCGTTGATGACCTCCCACACGTCAATGCCCATCGCGGCATAAACCTGCTTCAGCTCGTTCACCAGTGCGATGTTCACACCGCGGAAAATGTTTTCGAGCAGCTTGGTCGCCTCGGCCGCGCGGCAGGAGCTGACGGGGACAATGGTCTTGATGGCCTTGCTGTAAACCTCGATGGCGCGTTGCAAGCACGCGGGTGTGAGGCCACCGACGACCTTGGGAATCTGCGCGACCACGCTGTTCGGGTTGCCCGGGTCTTCGCGCTCAGGGGAGAAGGCGAGGTTGAAGTCCACACCCGCCTTCAAGCCGCTGCGCTCCAGCACGGCGCGGAGGTCTTCGTCCGTCGTGCCCGGGTAGGTCGTGGATTCGAGCACGACGAGCAGGCCTTTGTGGACGTGCGGCAGAATGGCCTCGCCCGATTTGATGATGTAGCTGATGTCCGGCTCGCGGTTTTTGTTGAGCGGCGTCGGGACGCAGATGATGACGGCGTCGAGCTGCTTGATGGCGGAGAAGTCTGCGGTCGCGCGGAAGCGCCCGGCGTTGACCTGCTCCTGAATCGCTGCCGCCGGGATGTGCTCGATGTAGCTGCGCCCGCCCATGAGCGCGACGACCTTCTTGTCGTCCACGTCGAGGCCGGTGACATCCACGCCGGAGCGCGCGAATTGGAGCGAGAGGGGGAGTCCGACGTAGCCGAGTCCGATGATGCCGATTTTCATGTGCTGGTTCGACAGTCAGGCCGCGCGACCGTGTGTTTGCCCCGTTGTGAGCGGGTTTCG
>JBEBFV010000352.1:0-6898 GCA_040081795.1 Limisphaerales bacterium
CCTGTGCTGGGTCGGAGAGCTTCTTCAACATGGGGTCGCTGTCCTCTTTCTTCTTTTTCGAGTCGAGCGTGACAGCGCTGACCCACGCCTTCTCGGCGTCCAGGAAAAGTTTGGCGTAGCGCTCGGCGGCGGTGCGGAGGTTGGAGATCGGCGTGGAGAACGCCCTGGCGACGAGGGGATTGAGGCCCTTCATCGGCGTGCCGTCCTTGGACATATATTTGGCTGCAAGCTCCTTGCTCTTGGCGGCGAAGTCCTTGTCGGAGACTTTGTCCTCCTCGACAAGCTTGGTGTAGTCGTGCCACGGGCCAAAGACGGGGTCACCGGCCTTGTTGTGACGACCGATATAACTCTTCCAGGGCCCGGCAACCTCAAACTGCAGCTTCGTCACCGTCTCAAAACGCGTCTGGCCGGCGCGGTTGTCGAACATGTAGTTGGTGTTGCCAATGTTGGCGTAGTGAACCGCCATCATGTAGTCCAGCGTCTTGGCCTTCGCCTCACCAACGAAAGTCCCGAGCTGCGTCTGGCGGAAACCTTCCCGGCTGGCCTCGATGCCGGCCTGCTTAGCCAGATAGTCACGATAGTCCTTGGTGTCGTCCACTTTCTGGAGCAATGGCTTGTTCACCGCGTCGGTGCTGCTGTCAAACACGCCGTAGAGTGAGTAGTAATCCTTCGTCGGAATGGGGTCGAACTTGTGATCGTGGCAGCGGGCGCAATAGACCGAGAGGGACATCGTCCCGCGCGTGACCACGTCAATGCGGTCGTCTATCCGCTCCTGCTGGTTGTTCACGCCCCGGTTGAGCGTGAGGAAGCCCAGCGCGGCAAGGTTCTTGGTCTCCGCGCCCGGCATGCAATCCGCCGCGATCTGATACTTGAGAAACTTGTCGTAAGGCATGTCCTCGTTGATCGCGTTCACCACCCAGTCACGGTATGTGTAAGCGTGCAGGAGGCGGTTGTCCCCCATCCGGTTGTTGTTGTTCCCGCCGCCGCGCGTGTCGGCATAGCGCGCAATGTCCAGCCAGTAGCGGCCCCAACGCTCTCCGTAGTGCGGTGATGCGAGCAGCTTGTCCAGCAGCCTGGGCCACGCGTCCTTGGATTCGTCATTGACGAATTCCTCGGCCTCCTTAACCGATGGCGGCATTCCAAGGAGGTCAAAGTAAGCGCGCCGCACCAGCGTCCACTTGTCTGCGATAGGAGATGGGAACATTCCCTTTTCCTCCAGCTTCGCCAGAATGAAGAGATCAATGTCGTTCTGAATCCACGTTTTCAGGTGTGCCTTGGGCTTGGGCGGCTCGGGCTTGACGATCGGTTGGAAGGCCCAGTGTTTCTTCGCCTTGGCGAGATCCTCATCGGTCTTCAGCATCGCCGCCGCCTTGCCTGTGCGGGGGTCAGGCGCGCCCATCCGCACCCAGTTCTCAAAGTCCGCGATGACGGAGTCAGGCAGCTTGTCCTTCGGCGGCATCTGGAGGTTCGGGTCGGAAAACCGGATGGCCTTGATCATCAGCGAGCGATCTGGCTCGCCGGCCACAAGACCGGGGCCGGTGGAGCCGCCCTTGAGCAGGCCAGCCTTGGAGTCGAGCTGGAAGCCGCCCTTGATCTTCGCGTCCTTGTCGCCGCTGTGACACTTGTGACAGTGCTCGATCAGCGCGGGCCGAATCTTCGCCTCGAAGAACTCGCTCTCCTCCGCCGTGAGCGGCTTGTCCTGGGCGAAAGCCGGTGCGGTGAACGAACCGACAACCACGACCACCGCAATTCTCAGCATGGATTTCATAGGCATGTCTTGCTGTGCTCGCTGACTGATTCCAAATTGCTTGTCTGCAAACTGAATGCCGGGCGCGTGGTGAAACACGCGCCCGGCTTGGTTTCACCAAAGTGGTCAGGCGAAGATGGACTTCACCGGCTGCGCACCCGACACGTCGGTCAGGCGGAAATCACGGCCACCTGAACGGAATGTGAGCTTCTCGGAATCAAAGCCCAGCGCGTGCAGGATGGTCGAGTGGAACTCATGCACATGCACCTTGTTCTCCACGGCCGCGCTGCCAAGCTCGTCGGTCGCGCCATAGACGGTGCCGCCCTTGACGCCGCCGCCCGCGAGCCATGAGCTGAAGGCTTTGGCGTTGTGCGTGCGACCGCCGGCGTTGTCTTCCGTAGATGTGCGGCCGAACTCCGTGCTCGACGCCACCAATGTGTCTTTGAGCAGACCGCGCTGCTTCAAGTCCTGCAGGAAGCCTGCGATCGGCCTGTCAATCGCACCGGCGCGAGCCTTCGCGGCGGTGAGAATGCCACCGTGGTGGTCCCAGCCGCCGTTCCAGCACTGGACGAACTTCACGCCGCGCTCCAGAAGGCGACGAGCCAGAATGAACTGGCGGGCCTGGGTTGCCATTCCGCGATCCATAGAGTCGGCGCCGTAGAGTTTCAGGACATGATCCGGTTCCTTCGACAAGTCAAACGCCTCGGTGGCATCGGTCTGCATGCGGTAGGCAAGCTCGAAGGACTGGATCCGCGCGTCTAGCTGACCGTCCGCCTGACGCTTCTGTTTGTGAATCTCGTTGAGGCGGCTCAGAAGGTCGAGCTGCTGCCGCTGTTCAGCGCTGGTGCCAATGAACTGGCCCTTGATGTTCTCGATGATCTGCTCGATGCGCGTGTTGGTCGGGTCCACGTAGGTGCCTTGATACGCGCCGGGCATGAACGCCGCCTGCCAGTTAACCGGGCCTTCGGTGGGGAAGCCGCCGGGGTTCATCGCAATGAAGGCGGGAAGGTTTTGGTTGTCCGAGCCGAGGCCATACGTGACCCACGCACCGATCGAGGGCTTGGGCAGGCGGAAGTCGCCGGTGGTCATGATCTTCGTGGCGACGTCATGCGCTGGCACGTCAGTCCACATGGAACGAATCACGCACAGGTCATCCGCGCACTTGGCCGCCAGTTCCGGCCAGATTGAGGACATCTCCAAACCGCTCTTGCCTGACTTGGCGAACTCAAATTGCGTTGGCAGCAAGCGGCCACGGCCCATGCCACTGGCGGACTTGCCATCGGCCTTGGCCAGTTCGGGCTTCGGATCCCAAGTGTCGATGTGCGACTGTGCGCCGCTTTGGTAAATGTGGCAAACGCGTTTGGCGGTGCCTGGAAAGTGAGGTTGCTTGGGCGCAAGCAGGCCGCCGGCAGCCTGCTGCCCCCTGGCCTGATCGGCGAACAGGGAGGCCAGCGCAAGCGCACCGAAGCCGGTTCCCACGCGATTCAAAAACTCGCGCCGGGTTGCGTAGAGATTCGGGTTCAATTCCTCACCAGGATGATTGCCACAGTTCCAGAACATATGCTTTGCTTTAGGTTTTAGGTTGCGCTCGCCCGAGCAGACGGTGGCATCGAGTGCCGTGTTCATCGCCCGTCTCACCAATGTTTTTGCCGGGTTCGGCGACTTCTAACAATCTTTCTTTCAACGATTCCCGTTCGGTCTGAGGATGGCGGACTTTAGCCTGAAAAGAACCGCACCCCCTGCCTCCCCAAGTCACGACTACAAAGCCAGTTAGTCCTGCGTGGTCCCGGGCATCGCGGCAATCCCGTCAAGTTCGCCTTAAGCGAAAAGCTTCGTGACGGCCTTGGCCTTCACCAGTTCGCGGGGCTGGTTGAGGTGGTTCATCACCACCGTCTCTGGGTCAATGCCAAAGCTGTGGTAGATGGTCGCCAGAAGCTCCGTCGGGTGGACCGGGTCATCCACGGGCGCGGAACCGGTCTTGTCAGACTGGCCATGGACGTAGCCGCGCTTGATGCCCGCGCCGCCGATGACACTGGTGTAACAGTAAGGCCAGTGGTCGCGACCGTCTGCACTGTTGCTGTTGCCGCTGGTGCTCACGCCCTTCTGCGGGCTGCGCCCGAACTCGCCAATCGCGACGACAAGCGTCTCAGCGAGCAAGCCGCGAGAATCCAAATCCTCAAAGAGAGCGGAGAGGCCGGTGTCGAGCATCGGGGCGCTCTGTTTCTTCATGCGGTCGTTGAGGCCCACATGCACATCCCATGAGTGGTTGTCGGAGTTGGCGACCTTGGGCCAGATGAGTTCCACCACGCGGGTGCCAGCCTCGACGAGACGGCGGGCGAGGAGGCAGCTTTGGCCGAAGGTGTTCCGTCCGTAGCGGTCGCGGAGTTTGTCGGGCTCCTGATTAAGGTCGAAGGCCTCGCGGGCGCGGCCGGAGACGATGAGGTTCATCGCCTGCTTGTAATACTCGTCGAGGTTGTAGTTCTCGACGGCCTTTTCAATTTCGGGAACGGCGTTGCTCAGTTCATCGCGCAGCTTGGCGCGGCGCTGAAGGCGGACGGCGAACATGTCCGGGCGGAGATTCAGGTCATCCACCTTGATCTTGTCCATCTTCGCCATGTCGAGATCGTCGCCGTCAGGGAACAAGGTGTAGGGGTCGAAGGCCTTGCCGAGGAAGCCCGCGCTGCCGCCTTTGCCGACGACATTCGACTCCTGCAACGGGCGCGGGAACATGACGAACGGGAGCATCGGCTGCGTGGGCGGCTTGAGGCGGATGATGTTCGAGCCGAAGTTCGGGAAGTCCTTCGGGCTGGGCGGCTCAAGCTGGCCGGACGGCGAGACCTTGTCCGTCGTGTAGCCGGTCATGATCTGGTAGATGGCGGCCGTGTGATTGAAGAGGCCGTTGGGCGTGTAGCTCATCGAGCGGATCATGGTGAACTTGTCGTTCACCTTCGCGAGCTTGGGCAGCAGTTCGGTGTATTTGACCCCGGTGAGCTTGGTGGCGATCGGCGCGAAGACGGACTTCACGTTGTCGGGCACATTGTCCTTCGGGTCCCACAAGTCCAAGTGCGATGGCCCGCCCTGCAAATAAATCATGATGACGCTCTTGGCCTTGCCCCAGCCGCGCCCGCCGGTCGTGGCAGGGTTGGCGAGAGCCTGGAGTTTCATCGCTCCGCCGAGCGAGAGGCCGAGCAGGCCGGAGCCGCCGATGCGCAGGATGTCGCGGCGCGTGACGCCGAGATGTTTGTCGCAAAGGTCTTTGCCGAGGTCACCGGGGATTCGAATCATAGGGCTTTGGGTTTTGCAGCGTTCTAGTGGGGAGTGGACGTGCCGGCAAGGAATGAAATTGAAAGTAGTTTCGGCCAACTCATCCCGGATAACCGCCCGCCACGTAAGCCTCCAACTGGCTCAACGCCGAGCGCTGCGCGTTGATGACCCACTTCACGAGGTCGCCGATGGAAATCAGGCCGACGATACGGTCGCCGTCCCGGACGGGGAGATGGCGCACGCGGCTCTCAGTGACGATCCGCAACGTGTCCTCGACGCCATGCTGAGGCGTCACACAGATAACCTCAGTGGTCATGATCTCGCGCACGGTCGTGGACTTGGACGAACGGCCTTGCAGCACGACCTTCCGTGTGTAGTCGCGCTCAGACAAGATGCCGAGCAACGCGCCGCCGTCCATCACCAGCACGCAACCGATGTTGCGGTCAGCCATGAGCTTAATGGCGTCGAAGACCATCGTCTCGGGCGCGACCGAGTGGACGGGCACCTGCCCCTTGTGCGAAAGGATGGTGGCGACTGAGTCGGTGATTTCCATGGCGCGGGCGGAGTTGGAAGTTGGCTGTGCTGACGCCGCTAATTAAGCCGAAGCCGCCGGGATGCTCAACGCAAATTTGCCGACGACTTCAAAACGCGCTCCGGGCCGGAGGACCGGGAATCAAAAGCCAACGGTCAAACGCGGCGCTGAAGGCGACGCGCTTTCAAGCCATTCTCTCACGGCACGGCCTCGAAGTTGCAATCACCGTCCATCCTTCAGCTCCAGCTTGTAGACCGGGTTCCCCATCGCCGACGCATAGAGAATGTTCTTCACCGGGTCCCACGCGTAACAGCCAAACCAGTTCGGCGTGAACACGAACCCCTTCTCCTTGGGCTTAAGGCTCGCCACCGGTTTCCACGTCGCCCCCGCGTCCCTCGTCACCGACGCGCCGTCCTTGCCCACCACGAGCAGCTCGCGCTTGTCCCGCCCGAAGAATGGGCCTTGCCAGATATTGACCGCCGCTCCCTGCGCCCGCCAGGTCGCGCCATTGTCGTCGCTCATGAGCAGCCCGTTCGTGCTCCCCAGATAATGCGCGCCCTGAAAAAGCACCGGGATTCTCGTCTGCGGATTGACCGGGGAAACCTTCGCCCAGGTTAAGCCCGCGTCCGTGCTGCGATGGATGCCGTCGCCGGTGCTGTAAATGACCGTGGCCGCGTCCAGCACACCGGCCATCGAAAGGCGGTCCGGCTTCCCCGCGAGATGAATCGCGAGCTGCTTCCACGTCACGCCGCCGTCCTGCGTCAGATAAACTTCGCCGGGCGGCGAAGTCTCATGCTTCGCGCCGAGGATGACCTTGGGCACCGGCGTCGCCCAATCCACCGAGCCGAAATCCCAGTTGCGCCCGAGGCTCGTGAACTTCTTCCAGTTCACCCCGTCGCTCGTCCAGCCCGCCGTTCCATCCAGCGAAAAGCTGGCGATGCGGCCTGGCGCGTTCTGGTCCGCGCTCGTGGCCCAGCCGGTTTCGTCCCGGCCCGAAACCGTCTCGCCATCCAGCCGCTGCCAGTTCGCGCCCTGGTCGGAACTGCGCCACAAGCCCGCGCCCACCACCTTGATGGTCACATCCCCGTTCGTCCGGTTCACCACCACCCCCGAACAACCGCCGGGCCACGCCCCCTTCACGCCGCTGTTCGTCAACCGCGTGAGCAACGACGTGGAAATGTCCACCCAACCATCCGCCGCGTGAGCCAGGGGAGCGAACGAAGCAACCATCCAATAGCAAACCCGCAGAATGTTTTGGCGTATCATGCGGCCTTCGACGAAGGCCGCTCCCAGGCGATTTCATCATTCTCCTTCCCGATTGAGACGGGGCGTTCCCTATTGCAGGCGGCGGGCGG
>JBEBFV010000027.1:0-24061 GCA_040081795.1 Limisphaerales bacterium
GAAAAGCTCCTGGAGCACCCCACGCGTCGGGCTGTCAGCGCGGTCATCGTAGAGCACGAACTTGATCTTCCCGAACGGCACGGCGTAGTTGAGCGTCATGCGGCTGTGGATGTGCCACGCCTTGATGGCACCGGGATGAACACAGGAGAAATAGACCTCGCCGAAGCCCTTGAACGCCGCGTGCTCGGCGCGGAGCATGTGCATGATCTTGCCGCGCTCGTCAGGGATCTGGCGCAGCGGAGTGACAAGGACGCCGTCAATCGTGGTAGGCTTGGGAGTCATGGTCAGTCGTTAAAATGGGCGGACAAATGTTACTGTTTTTGAGCTGGCTCGGCGACCGTTGCACACCGCTGTTCCAGCAGCCGGAGCGACAGCATGGTTTCCGCCAGCACGCGCTGCCAAGCGTAGAACCAGCCGCGCCAGCCATCGAGGACCAGGCCCTTGGCGAAGAGGCAGTAGAGCAGTGTGGCCGGCGGCGCGACGATCATCATCCGGCGGACGCGGTCTTGCAGCCGCAGTTGCGTCGCCGGCACGCGGAGGATTTTCTCCGCCTCGAGCCGCGCGCAACGGTCCTGCTGCACGAACCAGTGCGACAGCGGCTTGCGGTCGTCGTGGTCAATCAACGTGTTGAGGAAACAGCTCTCCCCCGGCACCTGGAGGAGTTGCGTGTGCCCGTCCTGCACGTAGGTGCAACGCGCACGCCGGAAGAGCACGGCGCGCGGCGGGTAAAGCGTGGCGCGCAGGGGCAGGCCGTTGATGCAGTAGCGAAAGCGCGCGTAGTAGGCGTCCACGGCGGCGGGTGGGTTCAGCGCCTGGAGTTCCTCGGCGAAGCCCGGGCACAGCACGTAGTCCGCGTCCATCGAGAGCACCCAGGGCGTGCCCGCCAGCTCGATCGCCTGCCGCCACTTCGTCGTGTGATCCACATACGGGCGCTGCGCGAAGTCCACGTTCGGATGCCGACGGGCGATGGCCTCGGTCTCGTCCGTCGAGTAGCTGTCCACGACGACCACGCGTTTGGCCCACGCCAGCGGGGCCAGCGTGCGAGCGAGGTTCGGGGCCTCGTTGTAGGTCAGGATGACCGGGGTGATTTGTGGTAATTGCATCACGACCGCTATTTTTTTTCAGCGGACATCACCATGGTCATCCAGAAGAGGGGCAATCGTCCGGCACCTCGGAACCGGATATTTGTGAAACCGGCTTCCCGCAGGAGACGCGTCAGCGTTGCGCGGCTCCACAGCTTGATGTGACCACAATCCCACAGTGGGTCTGCGTGCGAATCCCACTTGCCAGCGAGGGAAATGGCCACGTTCTTCAAGTAGCCGTGGTAGGGCGTAGTGCAAATGAATCGCCCCCCCCCCGCAAAGCCCTGAAACAGGTGCGCGCATACGCCCGTGGATCATACAGATGTTCAACGACCTCGGTGCTGAGGACGATGTCGAAGGGTTCGGCGCCCAAAAGTTCGAGCAGGTCATCCGAGGCCGACGCAACTTCAAAGCGGCACTTTGGGAAAGCTTTTCGAGCCAGTTCAATTCCGCTCTGGCTCAAGTCCACGCCCACGACCTGGCAGCCCAGCTTAGCAAACTCGCCACAGTTAAATCCGTTGCCGCAACCCACGTCCAGCACCCGCGTCCCGGGGCCGACCGGGCCGCACAGCTCCAACACTTTGGGCATGAAGTGCCGGTGCATATGGGATGCGTGCTCATCGTGAAATTTGAATTCGAGATAGGATTCAGCGGGCATATCAGTTGACTCAGCCGGTTCCGCCGATGGGAGACAAATCAGCAACAGTGGGACGGGGCGATCCGAGGATGCGCTGGTATTCTGCGGTGATGCGCGCGGCCACTGCGGGCCAAGCGTAATGTCGTTCGACCATTTCACGGGCGCTGAGGCCCATCCGCAGGCGTGTCGCGCGCTGGCGGAGGAGGCCGGTGATTGCCTCCGCGATCGGGCGGACCTCCATGGGCACCACCTCGCCCACTTGGTGGCGAGTCACTTCGTCCGCCAGCGCCACTCCCGGGGTGACCACGACTGGCAGCCGCGCCGCCAGGGCTTCTACCACGGCCAAACCGAAATTCTCCGAGTGAGAAGTGAGCGCGAACACGTCTGCCCCTTGCAGCAGGACTTGTTTCCATTCGCCAGAGACGAAGCCCACCCGCTTGGTCCGGGCTGTCATGCCTGTTTCCCGCAGCAACCGCTCGATTTCCGTTTGGTAATCCGGCGGATCTGAGCTTCCTGCTAGGACGAATGTGAATGGCACGTCCTTGATGAGCGCGAGCGCGGGGATCAGCACCTCTAGGCCTTTCTTCGGATGAAGGCGGGAGAGGAACAGCACCACGTTCTCATCCGGTCCTAAGTGCAGCTCGGACCGCAGCCGCGCCCGCGCGTCCGACTGAAGCTGCGGCAGTTCGATCCCATGGGGCACGACGAATCCCGGTGCCCGCAGGCCCAGACACGCGGCTTCCCCCTGCTCGGCGGGCGTCATGTATTGAATGGCCGCCGCCGTGTCGAGGTTCGCCCGCTCGGCCAGCGCGAGATAGGCGCGTTTCTTGAACGCGCGCTGCTGTAGTGACCATCCGCAAAGCTGGCCCAGCGGACGGTTCACATACGGCACCCGGCCGCTCCGCGCCGCCCACATCGCACGGGTGGAGGCAAAGGAAAACACGCCGTGGACATGAAGCAGATCGTAGCCAGAGACCGCCGCATCCAGCCATCGCGCCAGCGGCCCGGAGTAGGCAAACTCCCGCACCGGACGGAACGGGGGCGAGAAGCGGCGGAAGAACCGCACGGGCACGCCGCCGTGCTCGATACGCTCGCCCAACGGAACATCCAGCACGCCCTCGCCGTCGTCGTTGGTCACGGCGATCTCGGCGCCCACACCCGCTTCCCGCAAGGCCCGCACCATGGCCAGCACCGCCTGGCTTGGCCCCCCGCGCTTGGGGGACACCGACGGAATGACATGGAGGACGCGCACCAGCAGTTTGTAGGAGACGACGTGAGGAGTCTCTAATTGCTCCGGGTGAGGCAAGTGAGACTCCTCACGTCGTCTCCTACCGCAACCGTTCAGAACAGCGTGTAGATAAACGGGGCCGCCGCCGTGCCGCCAAGGATTAGCAGCGCGCCGATGGCGAGGAAGGCCAGCAGCAGCGGGATCAGCCAGAACTTCTTGTTCTCGCCGAGAAAGGCGATGAACTCCTTCACGATGCCGGCCTGCTGTTCGCGATTGGCCTGTTCGAACTCGTTGGGCTTTTGCTCATTCATAAGGTTAAAACTGGCTGAAGTAGCGTTTTGGGTTGGACCTGGGCGGCGCGGCAAGCCAGTAGGTTTTCGCCAGCGGATCGTGCGTCTTGCGGATTGGCTGGCTGCCAAAAAGCCGCCTCACCAGGCCGATGCCCGTGACCAGCACGTAGAAAATCAGGGCGAGCACGAGGTTGCCGACGACCAAGCCGATGCAGCAGGCCAGCGCATACCAGACCACATAGAATGGCCTCGCGATGGCAGGCAATGCGTAGAAGAGCACCCCAACCCCCGCGCCAATGCCGCCAAGTTTGAGCGCGAGGCCGAAGTTCCAGCCCTTGCCGGTTAGATAGCCGGCTAGCAGCAGCACGACCGCGAGGCACGGAAAGCCGATGACGAGGCTCTTGGCGAACGTGCGCCGCGCAGCCGTGTCCGGATTCCAGTTGACCTCTTTGAAGGGATTGACCATGGAATTTAGTCGAGCTTGAAGCTCTCGATGTATTGCTTCCGCGCGGATTCGTCCTGCTGGGGCTGCTCGGTGCGACGCAGGACGCAGTTCTCCAGCACCAGCACGTCCATGTCCGAGGCCATGAAGCAGCGGTAGGCGTCCTCGGGCGTGCACACGATCGGCTCGCCGCGGATGTTGAAGCTGGTGTTGATGATGACCCCGCAGCCGGTCTGGCGCTTGAACTCCTTCATCAGCCGCCAGTAGCGCCCGTGCCGTTCCTCGTCCACGGTCTGGAGGCGCGCGCTCATGTCCACGTGCGTGATGGCCGGGAGCGTCGAGCGCGGGACGTTCACGCGTTTGCGCAGGTCGGGGTCCTTCATCAACTGCACCTGTTCGGGTGTGAGCGGCAGCCATTGGTCCTTCTTCACATCCGCCACCATGAGCATGTAGGGCGACTCGCGGTCGTGGTCGAAATACTTCTGCACGTCCTCGAGGAGCACGCACGGGGCGAAGGGGCGGAAGCTCTCGCGGAACTTGATGCGCAGGTTCATCTGCGACTGCATCGCGGGACTGCGCGGGTCGCCGATGATGCTGCGGGCACCGAGCGCGCGCGGGCCGAATTCCATCCGTCCGCTGAACCAGCCAACGACCTTCTCCGAAGCCATTTCCTGCGCGACGGATTCCAGCAGCGCCGACTCCTGCTCGTAGAACGTGTAGCGGACCTGTTTGCCGTCGAGGAAGGCGCGGATTTCCTCGTTCGAGAACTTCGGGCCGAGCCACGATCCTTTCAGGGAATCCTTTCCCTTGGGCGCACGCGGCTGGTCGAGGAGCTGGTGATGCACGAAGAGCGCCGCGCCCAAGGCCCCGCCGGCGTCGCCCGAGGCGGGCGTGGCAAACACGTCGTCGAAGATGCCCGCGCGCAGCAGCTTGCCGTTGGCCACGCAGTTGAGGGCGACGCCCCCGGCGAGGCAGAGGTTCTTGCTGCCGGTGAGTTCCTTCGCGTGCCGGGCCATGCGCAGGACGACTTCCTCCGTGACCTGTTGAATCGAGGCGGCTATGTCCATCTCCCGCTGCGTGATGGCGGACTCGGCGTCGCGCGCGGGGCCGCCGAAGAGCGCGGCGAACTTGGCGTTCGTCATCGTGAGGCCCTGGCAGTAGTTGAAGTAGCTCATGTCCATCGCGAGCGAGCCGTCGGGCTTCACGTCCACCAGGTGCTTGACCATGGTGTCCACGTAGCGCGGCTCGCCGTAGGGCGCGAGGCCCATGAGCTTGTATTCGCCGGAGTTGACCTTGAAGCCGCAGAAGTAGGTGATGGCGCTGTAGAGCAGGCCGAGCGAGTGCGGGAAGTGGAGGGTCTTGAGAAGTTTGATCTTGTTCCCCTGCCCGTGGCCGATGGTCGCCGTGTCCCACTCGCCGACGCCGTCGAGCGTGAGGATGGCCGACTCGTCGTAGCGCGACGGGAAGAAGGTGCTGGCCGCGTGCGCTTCGTGGTGGCCGGTGAAGGCGATGCGCTTGGTGTAGCGGCCGCCAAGGGCCTTCCGAATCTCGCGTGGCAGGTGCAGCTTGGTCTTGAGCCACAGCGGCATTGCCATCATGAACGACCGGAGGCCAGCGGGGGCGAAGGCGAGGTAGGTTTCCAGCAGACGGTCGAACTTCTGAAGCGGCTTGTCGTAAAACACGACGTAGTCAAGCTGCTCCGACGTGAGGCCAGCCTCCTTGAGGCAATAGTCCACCGCATGTTTGGGGAACTCGTGGTCGTGCTTGATGCGCGTGAAGCGCTCCTCCTGCGCGGCGGCGACAATGTCACCGTCCACGACCAGCGCGGCGGCGCTGTCGTGGTAGAAGGCGGAGAGACCGAGGATGGAGGCCATGCGGGTCGGAGACTCTACTTGGATTTTTGCCTGGTTGCCTCTGCGAGCAAGGTCTTCTTCAATTCTTCAGCCAGCACATCCGCGCCCAGCGCCGTCACATGGATGCCCGACTCGATGAAACACTCGACGCGCTTGGGGTGCTGCTCGAACACCGCCGCCGCATCACAAATTATGACGCCTTCCGCCCGGCCGATTTCCACAACTCGCTCACGCCAAGCCCGCGTGCCATAGCGGAGATACCAGGCATCGGTGCCATTGTCACCGTAGCGAACAATCACCGGGGTTGCCCCTTGCTCGCGGATGAGCTTGAGGTAAGCACGCAAGGTGTGTTCCAAGTTGGCCATGACGTAGGGGTGCATGGCCGGGTGATCCACTGGCCGCTCCTTCACCTCCGGTTCACGATACTCCGCCGTCAACGCCGGAGCGAACCAGCTCTTGATGCGGTAATCCCAGAGTCGAAACAGCGTGCTGTGACGTTTCAGAAAGCGGGCCTGATCCAAGTCCTTCGCAACCTCGCCCCAGCGTTGCTCCGCCACCATGCGGTCCAGAACGGCGGGTTCCTTGCGGGCGAACTGCTCGGCGGACATGCCTTCGTTGACGCCCGTGAACAGGATCACAAAGTCCGGCTTGAGCTGGGGCAGGAGGCGCTTAGCGAGGACATACTCGTGACAAAGGGACCAACAGATCTGGCCGGCATTAAGCACCTCGTCACGCTCGTGCCCGGGGGTAACCCGCAGCTTGCCCTGTAGCACGGATGGCCACGCCTCGTCGGTGGGCAGGTTATAGCAGAACGTGGTCGAACCTCCGGAGCAATAGACCCGCATGGCCCCGGCAGGCTTGGTGGCAGCCACATCCTCTCGGTTCCGAAAGCCCCAGTTATTCAGGATGGTGTTCGAGTTGTAGCGGTGCGGTGCATGATTCGCTCCCAACTCGCGATCCGCTTGGTAAAGCCCGTAGGACTTGCCGGGGACACCGTGCTTTTTGTGCATTACGATTCGGCCGGCAATTTCTCCTGCCACCAGCAGCAACACGAGCAGCAGCGGCGGAAGACTGACGGCCAGGATCACGAAGAGACGGCGGCGTGCGGGAGGCGGAGCAGGCGGAGTGATTACAGGGTTGGACTTATCCATAAATTGCGCGCGGAAAATGAAGATTTGAAGCTGTCCGGTCAACGCAGATTATCCGACACCCAGATTATCTGACTGCGCTACGCCGGAGAACACGCGCTCGCGCCACCGCTCGAACACGAACACGGCCCATTTACGATACCACGTCTGCGTCGGCACTGGGCAGTGGCGATCGAGCGCACCGAACGTCTCGCGCCACTCGGCCCCCAGCCATTGGTCGAAGGGAAACATGAACCCCCGTTTGGGCTGGTTCGCAACCCAGTCAGGCACTTCGGGCACGGCTTGCAGCAGAAAACGTTTGCCCGGCTGTAGCCGCGTCGCGGCCGGGATGCAGGTGAGCGTGCTCAGCAGAGGCAAATCGAGGAACGGCACGCGCAGTTCCAAGCCGTGGGCCATGCTCATCACGTCGCTGTCGCGCAAAAGCTGGTTGCGCATGTAACGCGTCAGCTCCAGCCGGCTCACCGTGTCCTCGGGGGTGGGGTCGGCTGGCGATTCTTCGATGGAAGAATCATCGACCACGTCCTCACCGGTGTAATGCCGGGTCAGCAGCGTGGCTTCCGCATCGGTGAAGGTGCCGCGTAGGGCAGCGTATGCCGTGTCCAGCCGCGCTGGCTGGCCGAGCATCTCACCAAGCCGGCGGAGTTGCGGCCGACGCGAGCGGCGCAGCACTGCCCGCACTCCCGCCCGGATGGGGCCAGTCAAATGCAGGCGGCGGTTCAATCGCGCGAGGCGCGGCACCTCACGAAAGGACTTGTAGCCACCAAACAGTTCGTCGCCGCCAAGGCCGGAGAGTACCACTTTCATGCCTTGCTCGCGCGCAAACTTGGAGACGGTGAAGGTGTTCAATCCGTCGATACTCGGTTGGTCCATCACCTGAAGGTATTGGCTGAACAACTGCCGCCCAGCCGCTGCATCCAGTTTCCACTCATGATGGGAGGTGCCGAAGTGAGCCGCAGTGCGCTGGGCCAAACCGCCCTCATCGCCGGGCGTGCCGGGGAAGGCAATGGAGTAGGTGTGCAAATCAGCACGCTCAACGGTGCGGGCCAGCCCCACGAGCGCCGTGGAGTCAATCCCGCCACTGAGAAATACCCCCACCGGCACGTCGCTGATAAAGTGATGTGTGACTGAATCCAACAGCGCCTGACGCACCGTCCGCACGGCTTCGGGTGCCGCGACGGCCTCGGGCTGGAAGCGCAGTTCCCAATAACGCTTGGTCTGTAACTGGCCGGCTTGCCAGATCGCCGTGTGACCGGCTTCGAGACAGCGCACGCCCTTTAACAGCGTTCGCGGCTCCGGCACCGAACCGGTGCGGAAGTAGCCGTGCAAGCCCTGCGGGTCCAAATCACGTGCCACCAGGCCGGAGGCGAGCAGCGCGCGAACCTCTGAGGCAAAAATCAATCTGCCGCCTGATTCCGCCAGATAGAGCGGCTTGATGCCAAACGGATCGCGGGCGAGCAGACAGGTCTTTTCCCGCTCGTCCCACAGAGCGAAGGCGAACATGCCGCGCAGTTTCACCACGCATTTGGCGCCGTGGCGCTCGTAAGCGCGGAGAATGACCTCGGTGTCCGAGTTCGACTGGAATACGACCCCGCCAGCAGCCAGCTCGCGGCGAAGTTCCTGGAAGTTGTAAATCTCGCCGTTGAAAACAATGGTGAATCGCCCATCCGGCGTGTTCATTGGCTGGTGGCCGGCCGGGCTGAGGTCTAGGATCGAAAGTCGCGCGTGAGCCAGCGCGGCATTTCCGCCCGGCGAGAAAAACTGTCCAGAGTCGTCCGGCCCCCGATGCCAGAGCGAACCCAACATACGATGCAACGCCTGCGAGTCGGGAGTAGTGAGCGGGGTGCTATTAAGCAGGCCGGCAATTCCGCACATGACTTTTCAGGCCGACCAGTTGACTACCGCGTCCCGGGCGGCCGCTAGAAAACGGGCCGCGCCGTGTTGAATCGAATGCCTTGTAACGGACTGCCGAGCCGCATCAGACATCACTCGCAAATCATTCTCCGGGAGACTGGCTGCATGCGCCAAGGCATTCCGGAGCGCCTCTTCATCCCCTGCGGGCAGGAGCCAGCCATTACGTCCGTGCTGGATCAGGTCCAGCGCAGCGCCCATGCGGCGTGTGCCGATAACCGGCAGGCCGGCCGCCAAACCCTCCGGCACCACTAGGCCCCAGCCATCATAGCGAGAGGGGGCACAGAGCAAGTCGGCTGCCGCGTAATGGGCCGGAAGCTCAGGCCAGTCTTTGAAGCCCATGAATTCAACGTTCGCCGCTACTGGTTCTAATGCCTCACGGAGCGCCGGCTCCAATGGCCCCTCACCCATCAGCCTCAGGCTCATCATGGGAAACTCCCGTGCGACGGACACAAAGGCGCGCGCAACCAAATCCACTCCCTTCCGCGAGATGAGCGAGCCGGAAAAAAGAACCACGCGATGACTGCCAGCCAGCCGTTTTGGGCGCGGGAAGTCGGTGAATCGGTCCAGCCGCGAGTAGTAGGGCACATTCAAGTAGCTCCGCCGGGCGCCGAACGCCGCCTGGTAGCCCTCCACGGCGAATTGACCGATGCCCCAAATGGGCGCAGGAGAATTGGCCAGCCAGCGAAGTTTCCACCGACGAACAAGTCGGCCCGCCAGGCCGGGAAACCGAACGCCCAAACGCTCGCCCCAGAAGACCCATGGTTTGGCTGACGCGGCCCGGATGGGGATGAGTTGCTCTGCAACCGGGTGCTGGTAGTAGTTGAAGATGGCCAGATCGGCCGCGCTGAAACGGTCTAAAATTTCTGGAGCCAGCGGATCGTCCTTTTCACAAAAAGTGGCCCGATGTCCAAGGTCTCGCTTGCCCCAACTGCGATCAGGGTCCGCCTCATAGAGGTAGCAGACCGAAAGCGCGCCAGACGCTTGGCGCTCTATCTCGTCGAACAATTCGACTTGATACGGGGAGGGGAAGTGCGTCAACACCGCTACGGACAGAGGCTTGCCGGTATCCGCCGACCGGACCGGGAGTGTGTCTTGCTTCGGTGGGATTCCCCCTTTCATAGGGTGGAAGCGGGTGGCTTTTCATGGCGCTGGATAGTCTTATTCGAACCCACCGCAGAGTGCTTGGGAAGGCTTTGAAAATGCTGGTGCACCCAGACCAAGGCAATCCACGCTAACACAGGGTAACCCATCAACACCAAATCCAGTCCCGAACGCACTCCAGCGAACAGCGCGAGGAGGCCTGAGCCGAAGATAGCAAGGGCAGCTGGACCCGAATGCAGTTCCAACATTTGCGCTAAGCTGACAGCTAAGCGGCCCATGACCCAGCCAGTCACCAGGCAGCCCAAGAAACCAAACGCCATATACGCCTCACCGATGATGGAGCAAGACAGGGAAACTCCCTCCATGCCGAGATAACCAGGCAAATCAAACCCTGAATCCGTCGGTTTTCCAGGCCAGAAAACCCGTGGCACGGGGCGCACAGCCAGCCACACCAGCCACTGGATTCCCGTATGTGGATGCTGGTTGGGGATGATGTCGATGATCTGCGACAAGCGCAAGAAATTGTCGTCCACATGGAGGTAATCCAACGAAGTGATGTTATGGTCAGCGGACTTCGAGAACATCGCCGCCACTCCCAAGTGTCGAGTTTGCACCATTTGCTGCATGAAGAATAGTAATCCGGCACTCACGGCGGTGACGATTAGTAAGTGCCGCAGGAGTGGCCGCCGTGCGGACAAGAACCAGACCGTCAAAGCGCTACCCACCATAACCCCGATCTTCCCGCGCCCACCCCCGGTTGACATCAAGGCGATAATCACCACGCAGAACAGTCCACACATCCATGTGCGCCAGTTCACCCATCCGATTTGCCGGCCAACCAGCACCGTCAGCGCAGGGAGCAAGAAACCGAAGTAAGCAGCATGATCCAAAAACGCCTCCCAACCTCCCAAAGTGCCGCGCATCCACGGTGCCGCCCACCTAGATTCCGAAAATGCCCCGACCATTGCCCACAAATCGAATCCAGCGGGAATGGCAAACTTAAGAAAAGACAACGTGAAAGCCACGATCGCAAGCGTGAACAAACGCTTCCCACCGAGGCGGATCATGGCGGCATTTGAAACCGCTCTTGGCAGCGCCCAAGGTCGCTTGAGGGCCGCCACCCAGACACCGCCGGAGAACAGCCCGATGGCCATGAACGCTTCCACCACTTGATTTTTGCCGAGACCGGGCAAGTCGTAGGCCCCCTGTAGCAAATCAAGGAGCACCCAGTAAACAGGCGCGGCCACCGTCACATGAACCGGGTGAAATAGCGATGCGGGGGCAACGAGGACCAACACGGCCGACACCATCACTAAGCCTAGAGCGAGAAACGCACTGGCCAACTTCAACTCCCCCGCAGGTTCTATGCGTTCTGGAATCACTAAAATCGCCGCGATGGTTCCGAGCAAAGTCACGACTAAGCCGGCCGCAGGAGCGGTTCGCCACCCGACAGAGTTGGTAGGAACTCGGCTCACAATTGCCATTCCAGCTAGGTCGTCGACGCCTCAGCAATCCCAGAAACCTGATATCGAAAAATCTCTGACAGGCGCGGAAGGTCGCACCGAGCAAAACGTGCTGCATTGCTGGGGGCACCGACGTTTCTCGTCGCGCTACCAGCGTGTTCGGCTAGTAAATCGGTCGCTTTAGGATTTTTTCCAAGAACGCTCTACCATGTGGAGAGATAGTATCCAGCTTACGACTTGGGTGAGCGCTTCGGATTGCTGCGCCCAGTGCTTTGTTGATCTGGCCTTTTGCGAGCCAACACATACACACTGTCTGACAGCCAAGGTAAAAACGTCAGCGACCGACTCAGCCTGCGCAACCATTCTGACACCGCAATCACTCCTTGAAACACCGGCGGCATGAGGTGCGAGTCGTTTGGTTGCCATCCGATTCCGAAAAAACAGTCCACACTGATTTCGGCTGGGCCAACCCGGTCGCCGACCGCTTTGAGCAGGTCTCCAACTGGCCAGTAGCGAACCTCGAACCCCTTCGTTTCGCGAAACCCCCGTCGTGCCTGGTTGTAAAGGCATCGGAGTCCGTATCTCGTGGGCATCTGAACCAGGCATAGTCCGGATGGACTCAGCACGCGGCTAACTTGATCAAAAGTTCGTTTCGCATCCTTCACGCTGAAGTGCTGAAGGACGCTGTAGGAAAATACCGTGTCAATCGCACCCGTCCTGATCGGCAGGTGCCGGGCATCGCCCACAATGAATCGGGCCTCAAGGCCCAAAGCCCGCATCACTCGGCGAGCCGCCATAACTGCTCCCAGTGATGGGTCAATACCTACTACCTGATAACCCTTTCTAGCAGCCGCAGCACACCAACGCCCCCAGCTGCACCCAATGTCTAACAGCACGCCCCCTTGCCCTGGCGGCAGTCGAAGCTCCGGGATGGGATATTCTTTAAGCTCGCCTCGCAAATGAGCGTATCCAAGCCCATTTGTGGCCGCCACCAAGTAGGCGGCCACCGGATCAATTCCATCACCTTTGGCGACCAAGCGGAGAATGCCCTCCTTTTCTAAGTCGCTGAGGAATACTGATTCCAAATACCAAGGGGCACCGCCCACAATCTTCGCCCGCGAGTTTTGCACTCCTTCGAGGGTTGGCACCACACCCTCCGGAAGCATCACCGGCACGCCATCCACCACGGGATAATAGCGGCCCGCGTCTGAAATCAATCCAGCCTTTGCATCATTCCATCGAAGCTGGCCACCATCAATTGGGCAGCGAAGGTTGTCGCGGAACCACTCATCGATCCTCGGTGTGTCGTCAGCCCTGTTCATGGTTCAGTAGGTCAAGACTTGGTCAAAGTGGCGGATGGCCCGGCGGCGGTAGTTTTCGGGGGTAAAATCTTTGACAAAAGCACGCGCACGCGCACCGTCGGCCGCCAGAAAATCTCGGTTCGAGGCATACAATTCTAACCGCTTCGCCAGCGCGACGGCATCACGGGGCGGGACACGCCATGATTCGTCGGGCAGTGGTGCCCCAGCATTTCGGGTCGCGATGACCGGCAGGCCACAGGACATGGCCTCCAGTGCCACGAAACCGAACGAGTCACCCATGGTTGGGAAAACCAGCACATCATGGGCATGATAGACAGCCGCCAGCTCCGCCCGCGGTCGCCAGCCCAGAATTTGATGCCCCGCCAGCCGCTCTCCGGCCCACTGACGCACCGGTTCGTCCACGCCGCCGCAGACGGTAAGCGTCACGCGGCCCCTCAGCAGGTTGACAGCTTGCAAGGCATAGGGTGCGCCCTTGGCCACCGACGCGTGCCCTACGAAGAGCGCTTTCAGCCGGCCATCAGCCGGAGCGGACTGCCGCAGGGGCTGCTGCGTGAAAACCGGATCCACCCATAAAGGATTCACCCGCATTTTGGAATCTGGCACGCCACGTTTTCGATAATAGTCCCGCTGGACTTCCGAACACAGGACGATCATGTCTGCGGCACCAATTTCAGCGGCAACCCGTTCGCGCATTCGCACTGAAGCCTGTGCCACGGGGCATTCGATTCCCAAGTCAGCGGCGGCAATCCGGACTTCCGCAGCTAGAAAATCCGCCGGTATCCCCGGACAGTCCAGTAAGCGCTTCATCCCCAGTCCGCCCGCCGAGTGAAAACTCTCCAAGGCGCAGGTTTCTGTTCCCACAAACAACCCGGCGTTACTCTTTGCCAGACGGCGCGCAACGGAGCGGTCAAACCAACGGTTAGAGGAAAAATAATCCTCATTGGTGCGGGGATGAAAAATTCTATGCGCTTGCCTTGAGAGCATCGGCAGCGGCAGCTCCGTAACCCTCTCGGGCGGCAGCCCATCGCTCCCCAGCGGGTGCAACGATGAGGCGGTGGTCAACGATGCGAGCAGTCGCCCCCATTTCCCCGGGGCATCCAGCGCGGTGCAATACAGGCGTTCCAACTGCCCGGCCTCGTGGGCGGCCAGCGCCAGTTGGAAAATCTGGTGAACCCCGATGTAACCCAGCGCGATGGTCTTCCGTGACGCCATGCTACACGCCGTAAAGAGCGTCCAGTGCACGAAGGTCGATCGGCAAGTTCATCTCACACCAGAGCCACCGGCACCGACTGCCGGCGCAACTGAAAATAGGAACGGATCGCTGCCAAGGAAACGACCTTGCGGAAAAGGCGATGTCGCCAGCAATGGCGGGGGATCGAAGCGATGCCTGACAAGATCCCCGCCCTCCGCCCATGGGGGATCAGCCACCGCACCCGGTTGAAAATTTGACCCAGGCCGACTGGCCAGTATAGCGGCGGGTAACGCAGGTAGGTCAGCAAGGCCATGTTCGCGATGCTGGCGGACGTCACCGCAGGACTGGAATGACGCTGGCGATCTGTATCGTGATATACCCGCAACCAAGTCGTCTGGAGGATGCGCCCTCCTTGGGCGCGCAACCGCACTGCGAAGTCCACCTCCTCCATGCCGTAAGCCAATGGCAACGGCACATAGCCGGTAGTTGCTAGGAAGGCCGAGCGCCGGTAAACACAGGCTCCACCCGAAAAATCGGCCGCCCACTCCGCCCGGCGCGCATCCGGTCGAATCGTCTCCCCTTGGTGATACACGGCGGCATTCAGGATCGAAACCTCCGAAAACTGTGCCATCAAGGTCTCAACCCGCGCAAAATAATCGTCGTCGAGCGGATAGGAATCATCGTCGAAGCTGGCGACGAACTCGTGCTTCGCCGCCGCAATCAACTTGTTGCGGGCGCCGCCTGGGCCAATGTTCTGTTCGCTGACGATGACTTGAACGCCGGGGAATGCGTCGCGGATGGCCTTGGCACAGGCCTCGTGGTTTCCATCCACATGAACTAGGATTTCGTCTGGAGATGGCTGACAGTTCAGGAGCTTGCGCAATGTCATCAGCGTTTGCTCGACACGCTGGTAGGCGGTGACAATTACAGTGATGGGTGAAGCCACGAATTATTAGGAAGCAAGGCCCAACAGTTAGCAGTTTTTCAGGCCGAGATCGTCCATCCGGTGCGTTGCACAAACGCCGCGTCATCCCGCAGGGCGACCAGATTTTCAAATTCTTCGGTGTCGAATTCAGTGGTGATCGTCACCAGTGCGGCTGAACCGGAACTCCGGTAGAGCCGAAACCCTGCGGACGCAAGCAATTCCAACAACTCCCGGGTCGTGTAACCGAAACGTGCAAAATGAAGGGAGCTGACTTCAAAGAACACGCAATCGGTCCGCTTCAGCACTTCCGTCGCACCCTCGAAAACAAACTTCTCATAGCCCTCAACATCCACTTTCAGGAGGTTCACCGGCAGATTATCGGTCACTAAGTTGTCCAATCGGGCCACCGGCACTTCGAGTTGGCCCCCATCCACCCGGTTCATGTCATCCCGCCGGTCGTCCGAGAACCGGAGAGTGCCCGAGCTGGCGCCGACGGCAGAGTGAATCGCGGTCACGTTGACAACCCGGTTCAACCGCAGATTGTCCTGGAGGAACTCAAACGTGCGCGGATGGGCTTCGATGCCCACAACGTGGCCTTGTGTTCCGGCCCGCAGCGCGGACGTGAGGACCGTGTCCCCTATGTTGGTGCCCACATCTACCACCCTGTCTCCCGGCTTCACGTAGGCCCGGAAGAAGACCAGCGCCTCATCCCGTGCTTTGGGGTTGATCCAGAGCTGCGAGGACAGGTTGGCGGGATGAAATCTCAAACGAAAACCCGCCTGCTGGATGGTCAGGAAACGGCAAAATCCGGTGGCCATGAGCAGCCGCGCTGCGACAAAGCGCACCGGCCGCTGGTGATTCCGTAGGATGCTCCAATAATTCTTCACGAGTTTGTTTCTTGAGGAGTTTTGCCAAGCAGAATTCTGAACAGGGCGCGCAAACGTCCACCGGTTCGCGCCCCAAACCCATTGCTCCTGAGCCTGCGGATGCAGCCGCCGAGATTGCTGGCGGTCTCAATGGTGATATACAGCAGGCTCAGCCCAAATGCGCTCAAAGCCGAACGGCCTTGGGTGCGATGCATGACCAGATAGCGGTTATACAAGTCATCCTCCGCCGCCTCCGCTATGGTGACCCGTCCGCCCGGCGCGTGCATATGCGCCATCCGAGCAGCCGGTGCCAGCACGATGCCGCCGTGCCGACACAGTTTGATGCCTAGATCCACGTCCTCATTCGTGGTGCAACGGTGCAGGAAGAAATTAGAAAACCCTCCGGCGGCTTCATACGCGCTGCGTCGCACCAAGCTGTTGCCCGCGCCGAGCCATTCCATTGGCATCGGTCCCGCCGGGCTCGGATTGTAACCGAAACGCAGCAACGGTCCGATGATCCGGCCCTGCCAGTCGCCCTCCTGCACTCCGTGGGCTTGGCGCAGATACCAGCGCCACAGCCGTGTGGGTTTTGACCAGCCCTGATTGCTAAAATCGGCTGTGACGGCCACCAGTTCGGGGTGCTTGTCCAATATAGAGGCCATCTCGGCGACACACTCGGGATCCAACACTACATCGTCATCCAACAGCAACAACAGATCGCCGCGTGCTTGTCCGATGGCGGCGCAACGCTGTCGCACGGCATTTGGGGGGTGAACGCGGAGGTGGCGCAACCTCAGGCCGAGCCTGTCCCACCCGGCCTCGTGCGTGAGCGTCTTGATGCCGTCACTGTTGCTGCCATCAGCAACGAGCACTTCCTCGGGTAACCGCGTCTGGTCCGCCAGCGACTGAAGCAGCATCCGGAGCGACTCAACCCGGCCGATGGTGGGAATGATCGCGCTTACCATGGGTCAATCATAGGTTAGGACATATTCCGCAAACGCTCAGCGCACCCGCTGCATCCAGAAGCTTGCCGCGCCGAGTTCCTCCGCCGGTGGCAGGCAGGCAGCCGGCCAGCAAGCACTCATCTCTTTGCGGTGTTCCAGCCAGAGCCATCGCAGGGCACACCGGGGCTTGAACACCGGATTGAACGCCAGAAACGCTTCCAACAAATACTGCTCGTTGAAGGCAATGCGCTTCTCCATCAGCCAACCGGTCGGATAGTCGTGCGGGAAAAAAATGTCATGCACATGCATCCACACGCCGGGCTGGATGACTGGCAGGATGTCGAGAAACTCTCTCAACACATCGCTGCGAAATTTAGCGACGTGGCTGGAATCAATGAACAGCACATCATTCCCTGCCAGCCCTTCAAACATGCTCAAGGGGACTTCTTCCACCGGCTTCTCGATCAGTTCCATCTCCAGCCGGTGCTCCGTGAGCCTTGGCTCGGGATAAGGTTCGATGCACACCAGCTTGCCCGGCGCACCCTCCTCGCGGTTGCGCTTTAACGCGCGGTCAGCGATGCGGGTCGAGTAGCCGCAGCCAATTTCAATGACCTTGGCCGGTTTGAGATGCCGCAACAACGCATAGTAAACCGCGGCATCCAGCGCGCTGAAGTAGGGGTTCACAAACGAAAAACCCTCTGGCTCAGGCTGCGCGGCCAGCGCCCGCAGTTCATCACCGACCGGGCCGCTGATCTGGCGTTGCAGCTCAATCTGGGCGGGCAGGTCGAAGTCAATGGCTGCGGATACCCGCCGCGCCTGCGTCTGCGCGGGAGTGATGGTGCGGAAGTCAGGCAGCGGATCGTAATAATGGATGGGGCGGACGTGATAGCCCCAACGGTCAGTCAGTCGCGGCGTGGAGCGCAGCAGGAACAGGAGATGCCGCATCCAAGACGCCGGGAGGCACGCCAACGTTCCCAGCACCGCCCGTTCAATCTGCCGCTTCATTCGGTGGATGCGATCTCCGCCGGCGGGACGCCAGCCTTGCTCGCCAGGCTGGCTGCCCCGTCCAAGGCTTGGTGAAACTGTTCGATTGCCACCGAATGCGCGAAGCAGCGGCGCCCAACTTCCAAAGCGCGGGCGCCCAAGCTCATCCGGTGCGCTGGGTCATCCGCGAGCCGTCGGATGGCGAGGCTGAGCCGCCGGTCATCTTCCGCGTCCACCAGTTCCGCCACGCCCGGGTGTTCGCGCGCCCAACGCATGGCAGAGCAATACTCCGGCCCGTGAATCAGCAGTGGCAATCCTGCCGCCGTGTAATCAGTTAGCTTGCTGGGGAAGCCGTGCATCATGTTATCCCGCTCGCCCGGTGCGGATGACATCGGGACGAACAAGACATCCGCCTCATTCCGCAGCCGGTGGATCAATTCTGCGGATTTCACCAGGCCGCGCAGTTCGACGTTTGGGCCGACCAGTCCCATCTGGCGCGCGTCGGCGGCGTTGGCCGGTCCGAAGAGCATCAGCCGTCCGCCGACCTGCGCCAGATCCTCCGCGAGCAGGCGCAGCGGGCGCGCGTAGCCCTCCGAATTGATTGTGCCGGCATACGCGCACGTCAGCCCGGCTCCGCGCTGCCGCAAGCGTTCCGGCGGCGCGTCGAACACCGGGCCGTCCGGCGCCCGCGAGGGATAGAGCACCGTGCCCGGCACGCCGTAACGGGCGGCGTAGTTTTCCTGCATGAACGGCGAGACGCACAACCGCGAGGCGGCCTGGCGATAGACCCGCCCGAACTGGCGGTCCAGCCATGCCGCGCAGGGCGGCGGCAGGTTCGCCACCCGCGGCCAGTCGTCATGAATGATGAGATGCAGCGGCACCCGCCGCCCGGCCGCGCAACGGGCCGCGGCCAGCCAGCCATAGCCGTGTGGAACGGTGAGCACAGCCTCCGGCTGAAATCCGGCGAGGTGATCCGCAACCAAGGCGGCCCCACGACCCGCCCGGAGGGACAGCCAGGCGGAGACCTGTCTGCTGAAGCGCGTGTTGATCCAGCGGGTCCGGCCCAACGGCAACGCGGTATAATTCACCCGCGCCAACCGCCGCTCCGGCAACGAAGCGTGCGACCCCGACTCCACGATGCGCAGCGACTCCGGCGGATAATTCTGCAGCAGCCGGTGCAGTAACGCAGAGCCGTGGTAGGAGGCTTCCACAGGAACGTCGGCCAGATAGAGCAGTCGCGGCAGGTCCGGCGGCCGGCCGGCGGCTGCGGCAGGGCTGGGGGCGGTCAAAGTCATGCGGGGTGGTCGGCCAGCAGGTCGGCGATGCGCCGCGCAGCCTGGCCGTCTCCGAACGGGTTCTTGACGCGCGCCATCGCGTCATAGGCGGCGGGGTTGTCGAGCAGTTCACCGGCCGCCTGCAAAATGTTTTCCGCGACCGTGCCCACGAGCCGCGCGCAGCCGGCCTCGACCACCTCGGGCCGCTCGGTGGTGTCGCGCATGATGAGCACCGGCTTGCCGAGGCTGGGGGCCTCCTCCTGAATCCCGCCGGAGTCGGTGAAGATGCAATAGCTGCGCTGCATGAGATAGACGAGCGGCAGATACCCGAGCGGTTCGAGCAGATGTATCCGCGGCTCGGCGCTGAGCAGCCGACGCACGGGTTCGCGCACGTTCGGATTGAGATGCACGGGATACACGATCACCACGTCGGGATAGCGCCGCACAGTTTCCAGCAACGCGTCGCAAATATTTTCGAGTCCCCGGCCAAACGACTCCCGCCGGTGGCTCGTCACGAGCACGAGCCGTTTCCCTTCGAGCGCCGCGACCACGGACGGATCGAGGCCCGGCGGCGCTTCGTTACGGACTTCCCCGCCCACCCAGAGCAGCGCGTCCACCACGGTGTTGCCGGTGACATACACGGTGCTCGCTGGCGCGCCGGCTTTGCGCAGATTTTCCGCGGAGCGTTCGGTGGGCGCAAAATGCAAGTCAGTGACGTGACCGATGACGGTGCGATTGATTTCCTCGGGAAAGGGCGACCAGCGGTTGTAAGTCCGCAAGCCTGCCTCGACGTGACCCACCTTGATCTGGCGATAGAACGCGCACATCGCGCCGACCATCGCCGAAGTCGTGTCGCCTTGAACGACCACCCAATCGGGCTTCTCGTGCTCGAACAAATCGTCGAGGTCGAGAAACAGGCGCGCGGTGAGTTTGCCGAGAGACTTGGCAGAGGACATGGCGTCCAACTGCACGTCCACCGTGAGGCGGAAGGCGGCGAGCGCTTGGTCCACCATCTCGCGGTGCTGACCGGTGGAGACGACGCGACAGACGAACTCGGCCGGCCGGGAGCGCAGCTCACGGATGACCGGCGCGAGCTTGATGACCTCGGGCCGGGTGCCAAAGAGAACCATGACGGTCTTGGGCACAGGAGAACTCAAAAGTTCAGATTTGAGCAGGATGGTGACCGGAGTTGCGTCCCGCGGCTTACTTGACTTTGTAAACTTCGCGCATCCACGCAATGGTGTTGGCGATGCCTTCCGCGAGCTGGACGGTGGTCTTGTGGTCCAGGTCCTTCCGGGCCTTCGTGCAGTCCACCTTCTTCTCGCGCGTGGTGAGGATTTCCTCGGGCTTGGTGCGGACGAGCTGCTTGCGCTGCTTCTCCTTGCCCGTCAGCCGGAGGATCAGCTCGGCCGCCTCCTCGATGGTGTGGAAGTCCAGGCCGCCGATGTTGTAAACCTCGCCCGGCTTGAAGTTGTCCGCGATGTTGGAGAGCGTGCGCGCCATGTCCGTGATGTAGGTGCTGGTGCGCTTGTAGCCGGAATAGACGGTGATGGGGAGGTTGTGCAGCAGCCGGTAGCTGAAGAGGCAGATCACCGAGCGATAGGGGCTGTAGTATTCGCCCGGCCCGTAGGTGTTGAAGAGGCGCACGCGCACGGACTTGGTGCCGAACTGGGCCGCCGAGTTCTGCACCTGCATCTCGTTCACCCATTTCGAGATCGCGTAGTCGTTCATCTGCCGGATCTCGACCTTGTCCATCACGTCCTCGCTCATCACGCCGTCGAAGTCGCCATAGACCTCGGAGGACGAGAAGTAAACGGCCTTGAAGCCCTCGCGCTCCTGCATGCGCAGGATGTTTTTGACGCCGACGGCGTTGGTGCGCCAGACGTTCTCGAAGTAGTCCTCGCCGTTCCACCGCCCGAACTCGGCGGCGAGATGATACACGTAGTCAAACTTCCGGCCGTTGGGCGAGTAGCCCCCGGCCCAGCCGCCGCCGCACCAGAGCCGCTCGACCTGATGGAATTCGCCGACGTCGCAGCGGGCGTATTGCGGGTCGTGGTGATGGCGCATGTCCGCCACGAACACGGCGTGACCGCGGCTGCGCAGGTCGCGGACCAGGTAGGTGCCGACGGCCCCGAGACCGCCGGTGACGAGGATGTTTTTTTTGGGCATAATGGTTTTGAACTGGGCTGGCTATTCTTCGAAGAAAATGACGCGCTTGTGGCGCATGACGCGCTCGATCGCCGCGCGGTTCTCGGTCAGCTCGTGCTTGACCGCGTCATGGCACACCAGGACGGCGATGAGGTCCGCGCCCTTCGCGGCCTTGGTGAGGGCGGGGCCGCGCAGCTTCGCCACCAGGGGATCGTGGTGCGTGACCTGATACCCGTCCTGCTGGAGGAGGTGGACGATCTCGACGGCGGGGCTTTCGCGCATGTCCTCGCAGTTCTTCTTGTAGGTCGCGCCGAGCGCGAGGATGCGCGGGTCCGGCACGTCCGCGACGGCCCGGCGGATCTTCTCCGCGATGCGGTGGGGCATCTCGTCATTGACCATGCGGGCCATGGTGATGAGGCGCGAATTGTAGGGGGCCACCTCCTTGAGGAACCATGGGTCCACCGGGATGCAGTGGCCGCCGACGCCGATGCCGGGGCTGAGGATCTTCACGCGGGGATGCTTGTTGGCGAAGCCGATCACCTGCCGCACATCCGCGCCCAGCAGCTCGCAGATCTGCTGGAACTCGTTGGCGAGCGCGATATTCACGTCTCGGTAGGTGTTCTCCATCAGCTTGGACAGCTCGGCGGAGACGTCGTCGGTCTCATGCAGCCGGCCCTTGACGAAGGTGCCGTAAACCGCCGCCGCCGCCTTCGTGGACCGCTCGTCCATGCCGCCGATCAGCCGGTCATTGTGGATGATCTCCTTGAAGATGTCGCCGGGCAGGATGCGCTCGGGGCAGTGGGCGACGAGGATATCCCGAGGCACCTTGAACTGGGTGTGCTTCTCCACGAGGCTCTGCACCACCCGCCGGCAAGTCATGGGTGGCACGGTGCTTTCCAGGATAATGAGGTTGCCCTTGCGCAGGTGGGGGATAATGGACTCTACGGCGGACTCGACCGGGCCCATGTCGCAGACCTTCTTCAGTTTGTCCACGGGGGTCGGCACGGCGATGACGAATACGTCGCCGGCGCACGGTGTGTGGCGGGCGACGAGGTTGGCCTGCACCGTCGGATCGTCGAGCAGGTCCTGCAACTCCTTCTCATTGAGCAGCAAGGTGCGCTCGTTGATGGCCCGCACGACATTTTCGTTGATGTCCACCCCCACTACGTTGAGGCCGGCTTTGGCCCACATGAGCGCGGCAGGAAGGCCGACGTAACCGGTGCCGATGACGATGATTTTCTTTCGGTCCATGGTTAGTTTCTTAGGGGAGTTTGCGCCTTCAGCTTCTGGAGCGCTTTGTGAAAGGGAGCGCAGCCTCCCAAGAAGCTATATCCGCCTGTTCACCGGTCGCGCGAAGTTTCCGGTCCAGAGCGCGCAATCGCGAAGTTTGCATGGCTGCCTCGTTCCAGAGCAAACCCGTGTTCGGGTTCAAGCCAGTGAACCGGAAACGGTGTCGGAATGATCGCGACGCGATGCGATAATCCAGACACTCGAAATCATGAACCGCCACAATAGCCCGGTGAGGACGTTTGGCCGCGACTGCTCGGATGGTCGCGCTGCGCTCTTCGCCGGTCTTTGAATCGTCGATGAAGATGAGATCGAACTGTTCCAGATCAATCGCGTCCACGGAGGACACAATTGCTCCTTCAACGCAGTGCAGGTTCAGACGCGGCTCGTTTCCGATGCTGCTACGCAAATGTTCCGCCCACGCGGCGTCATTTTCGTAGGATTCAAGGCGTTGCAGTGCCGGAAAGAAACGCCGGTCAAGAAATGCACGAGTGCTGATATCGCCACAGCCAAACTCGAGGACCGTTGTCAATGGTCGCCAGCGCGCCACCGCGAGAAGAATGGGAATGTGGGTCAGATACGGGTTTGCCGCACGAATCGGCTGGCGCAGGACATAACGATCACGCAGAAAGTGAAACTTGTTAATCAGTCGTTTGAGCATTTTTAGGATTGGTGTCCTATCCCGTTGACTATAAGGTGGCATACAGTGTGACGAGGCGGGGCACTGCGACGGCTTCCGTGAGGTTTTCACGCACGGCGTGACGCAACCATCGGATGAACTTCACTGAGCGCTGAGTAGCTCGCCGGACGCCTGCCAGCAGTGAGGAGGGCGGGCGTCTGCCTTTGCGCGCCAGCTTCACCATGCCCGCCGTCCGCTGGGCACGGCGCTGGTCCTCCGCCACGTTGCTCACGCCCTGCTCCCGCTCCAGCCGGCCTTCGTAAACCAGCATCAGGTTGTGCGTGATCGCCACCAGTTGTCCCTGCGCGGACTTGGCCACCAGGCTGGTCCCCCAGGCTTTGCGCTCCCGCAGCTTGTTCTTGATCTCATCAAACACCTTCTCCACCTCCCAGCGCCGCCGATACAACTCGGCCAGCACCCCGGCCGGCAGGTCCGGCTCGTTGGTCAGGAACTCATACGCCTGCCCCAGCACCGGTTCGGTGTAGCAGATGATGCGCATCCGATGCCCTTCTCGCGTCAGGATGCGGCGGTCCTGCGTGACGCCGCGACTGCGTGGATCTTGCGCGTCCACCGCCGCGTTGTCCAGCCAGTCATAGACCATCCCCGCCTTGACCCGGCTCAGGAAATACACGGCGCTCTCGTGGCGGCACCGCTTCCAGTAATCGAAGTCAATGCCCGCCTTGTCATACACCACCAGCACCCGCCTGCCCTTGGGCACGCCCTGACGCAGGCCGGGGGGGTTGAGCCGCTTCAGGACGCTCATGTCGTGCTCATGGAGCCCCTCGCCCACCGCCAGGTGCCGGAGTTGCTGGCCGCGCAAATCCAGGCTGTAGAAATGCCCCACCGCCAGCTTGGCCCCCTCATGCCGGGCGGCGTGCGTGGCGGCCTGATGCCAGTGGCCATCGAGGGCGAAGCATTCGTAGCGGGCCAGTTCAGGAATGACTGCCAGCCGGTCGGGCCGTGCGGCGGCGGCGATCAGGGCCAGGTTCACATCCCGGGCGAGGGCGCGGCGGCGCTCGCTGTGCAGTGCGTAAAAGTAGTTGGAACGGCCCGGCGTGTCGGCGAACCGGGGGCCGTGTTCCTGGAGGAAGGCGCGTCCGCTCTCGACGGGCTCCAGGACGCGCTGGAGCCCCAGCCGCAGCCAGGCTTCGTCGGAGAATTCCGGGCAGGGGCGGGTGTTGGGGCTGGCGGCGACGAGGCCGGTGAGGGGTTGAAAAAAGGCGTCGGTCACGAGTGACGAGTAGGGTGTAGGAAGCATCGAAGTCGATGTTGGGCGACCTCGTGC
>JBEBFV010000353.1:0-6887 GCA_040081795.1 Limisphaerales bacterium
GTTTGGCGGCGGCGGGAGCGGAAGGCGCGGCCTCAGCGGCGGTGGCTCCGGGGTTGGGCGCGTCTGTGAGCTTGGCGGTGGCGACGACCTTGGCCTTGGAGGCGGTGCTCTGTCCGGAGGCGAACGCCAGCCTGATGCTAAAATCGGAGGTGGCGGTGGACTCGACGATGCAGCCCAGTGCGGGATCGAACCACGCCTTGCCCGAGGTCGTCGCGCCGTCCTCGACGGTGACAGTGACGGGGCTGTTGCCGGCGGGCGGCTTGGCGACTATGACGCCGACGCTCTCGATCAGTGCTACCTTGCGGCCGTCCCGCTGCTCCCAGCCCTTGAAGGTGTTGGTGGCGTCCATCGTGATCGTGCCCGGGCCGAAGGACTGGTTCCGCGTGAACGGCCAGGAATCACCGGGCTTGACGGCAGCGTCCGGCAGGCCGGTGTGGAGCGTGTTCCATCCCTTGATCGCCTCGTCGGAGAGCATGTTGTTCAAGGACGCGATGACATACATGTTCGCGCCGGCCGTCACCTTGCTGCGGAGCTGCGGGCCGCCCTCGACTTTCTCGACCTTGCCGTCGGCGGTGGTCAAGAGCTTGACCTTGCCACCGACGAGCTTGCGCATCGGGGCAGCGAGCGGGTTGTTCTTGGCGTCCTGCTTGGGGTCGCTGCGGGAGGTGAAGACGGTGGTGTTGGTGCCGATCTTGTTGGTGGTGGTGACGGCAAGCGTCTCGACCTCCACCTCGTGGCCGCCGCTCTCGCGGGCCTTGAGCGCGGTGAAGGCAAGCTCCTGGACTTGGGTGTTGGCCAGCTTGAAGGGCTGCTGGTTGACCGGATTCTGGCCCTCGGTGTCCGTGATCGTCTCCACGCGCTGCACGAGGCGCTGGCCGACGGGCCATGCGGCCTTGAACTCGACGGGCGGCTCCTCTTTCGGTGCCGCCTCTGCCGGCGCGCCATCAGCGGGGGCCGCACCGGCTCCACTTGCGGCAGCGGCGTCCTCCTTTTTCTTGCAGGCGGCGAGCGGGAGAAGCGTGGCGCACAGCACGAGCAGCAGGCTCAGGCGAGGGAGTTTCAGGCGGCGGACGTTTGCGGTGTGAGCGATCATGGTTTCAACAAGGCTGATGGTTTGGCGGACTCGGTGCCGCGCACCCTACCAGCCCGCGCGACTTTGCAAACACGAAACCAGCGCCCGCCACCCGTCGCGATCGGAGTTGCCACTTGTAGGCAAACCCGGCCAGTTGGGAATTGTTTCAACGGCCATGCCGTTCAGACAATTTCCAGCTCCGCAAACCGCCGTTCGCACCAGCGCAACGACACGTAGCATGTGCCAGCCAGCACCAGTGCGCACACAAGCCTGTGCGCGCGGAAGAACAGGAACAGCTCGTCCCCCGGATTGAGTCCCAGCCAGATGGCGAACACCACCGCTCCCAGCACCGTTGGAATCGGCGCGATGAGCACCGTGTTCGCCCACCACCCGCTGCTTCGCAGGTGCCGCCCGGCCAGCGCGTAGTAGGCGAAGAACAGCGTGGTCAACAGCGTGGTGGTCCACGCGAGCCAGCATGTGTAAGTGAGCCAGCCGTGGCGGATGCGCAGGCACCCATGTTCGTTGGGCTTGGGAGCGGGCGCACGCACGCTGCCGGGAAAGGCTTGAAAGTAGCGCTCTGTCGGAAACGCCCGGCCCTCGATGGTGTCACCGCGAGTTTTTGCCTGCACGTCCAGCGTCGGAACCATGTTTGGCGTCACGACCATGTCCGGCTGCACCTGTGTCACGACCATGTCCGGATGCAGGAGCGAGCAGACGAATCCGGGCAGTTGCGGTGCGAGCACCATGATGAGCGCGGCCGCAGCCTTCGCGCGGAAGTTGAGCCGCCGGTCAATCGCGCGCGTGAACTGAAACTCGAACGCCTTGAAGTTCGTCATGTTGCTCCACACCAGCGGCACTTGCGGGTAGGTCGCCATCGCGCACGCGCCGAGGAGCCAGAACAGGAGCAGCATTCCGAGCATCCCCGGATAGAACGCGGTGAGGTCGGAGCCAAGCGCGGACATCAGGATGTTTAGCAGCACCCACGGCCCGTAGAAGAACGTCAGCGCCAGGATGAGTTCCACGCCACTCACCTGTCGGGCACCGAGTTCGTGCTTCAACAGGACGAGAAAAGGACTGCGGGTCTGGCCGTTCATAAAACCTCCTGTTCCGCGAAGCGCCGCTCGCAGAAGCGCTGCACCACGACGGCGAGCGCGACCAGCGCGACGGTCAACGCGAACCAGTGCCGCACGATGAAGCGCACCACCGGCGCGAGGCGGTCATGCTCCGCGTCGAAGCTGAAGCGGAAAAACACGAAGCCGGCGAGGCCCAGCACGACCGGGCCGCACGCCAACAGCACGCCGCGCAACCGGCCCGCGCCCGCCGACCACCGGGACACCAGCCCATAGTAGCCTTGCATCAGCACAATGGCGGCGGCCCCGGCCCAAATCATCGTCCCGCCAAACGCGGTGGCGACTGCCAGCGGCTCGGCCTCAGACTGGCTGGCGGGTGTTGCCTCCACGAAGCTGGCGACGCCCGGCGGAAATTGGCGCGCGCCGAGGCAGACGAGCGCGAAGTTGAGCAGCACCGGCAGGACGATGAACACCCCGAGCATCGCGGTCTTGGCGCGGAAGTGCAGGGCGCGGTCAATCGCGCGGGTGGAGAGAAACTCATCCGAGTTCGCGGCGGGCGGAACCCATAACGGCGATAGGAAGCCCCACACGCCCCGCAGCAGCGTGTTCGAGCACTCCATTATCAACAGCGTCAGCCACCACGCCATCATCATGGAGGCCCAGCTTTCGTGGACGAGCAGGAAGAGCGGATTCGCGGGTTGCAGCCAGAGCAGCAGCGCCGGCATCAAGCTGCAAGCCAGCACCGCCACCGCCAGAAACCACGCCAGCGGGTTGCCGTAGATGGTGGAGCTGCGGGCAAGCTCCAGATTCACCAGCGCGAGGAAAGGGCTGCGGGTTTTCATGGCGGCAGTTCCTCAAGACTCACGAACGAGTTCGATGAAGATGTCTTCGAGGCCGAGATGGCAGACCTCGAACTGGCAGCGGTGCTGCGCGGCGAGCTTCGGCAGCGTGGTCTCGTCCGTCAGGCGCAGCGTGACCAGCGCCTCGGTCGGCGTCTTCGCGAGGCGGAACGCGTCGGGCACCGTGAAGCCGTCCGTGCCGCTCGCGAAGCTGTGGAAGCGCACCTGCTTCACCGTTTCCTTCAGCCGGTCGAGCGGCTCGCTCAACTTCAGCGTGCCGCCAGCCATGATGCCGATTTCATCCGCGATGCGCTCGACGTCGCTGAGGATGTGCGAGGAGAACAGCACGGTCTTGCCCTCCTCGCGGAGCAGCGCCAGCACTTCCTCCAGAAACTCACGGCGTGCGACCGCGTCGAGCGAGGCGGCCGGTTCGTCGAGGATGAGCAGGTCGGGCCGTTGCGCGAGCGCGAGAAGGAAACCGACTTGCCGCTGCTGCCCACCGGAGAGTTCCTTGATGCGTTTCTTCGGGTCGAGTTTGAAGCGCTGGAGCACGCGCTCGCACATCGTGCCGTCCCAGTTCGGATAAAACGTGGAGGTGAACTCGATGAGCGCGTCCACCCGCATGCCCGGCATGAGCGTCTGCTTCTCGGAGAGGTAGCCAACGCGCTGGCGGTCCTCGACCGTGAAGTCCCACGGATCCTTGCCCAGCACGCGCACCTCGCCTGCGTCCACGCGCAGCAGGCCCACGAGCAGCTTGATGGCGGTGGTCTTGCCCGCGCCGTTGCGGCCGAGGAAGCCGTAGATGCTGCCGCGCCGCACGCGCAGGTTGAAGTCGCGCACAGCCTGCGTGCCGTTGAAGGCGCGAGAGAGGTTGCGGGTTTCGATAATGAACTCGCTCATGGGTCAGCCTTTCTTGTCGGGTTCGGTGTCCGCAAATTCGCGGCGCACCAGCTTGATGACTTCGCCCTCGTCCATGCCCAGATGCCGCGCTTCGGCGACGACCTGGGCCACCGCGTCCGCAATCAGTTCGCGCTTCTCCTTCTGCGAGCGCGTCACGTTGCCGTCCGCGACGAACGTCCCCAGCCCGCGCCGAGTCTCCACCAACCCCTCGGCCTCCAGCATCTGGAAAACCTTGGCGACGGTCAGCGGGTTGATCTTCAGCTCGGTCGCCAGCTCGCGCACCGAGGGCAGTTGCGCCGCCGCCGCCAGCTCGCCGCTGACGATGCGCTGGCGGAGCTGCGTGAAGAGCTGCCGGTAGATCGGCATCCCGCTGCTCGGATTGAGGTGAACGAACATCGCCGCGTAGTGTTGTATATCACTAATACACTAGGCCGGCGGAAGGCAAAGGGAATTATTCTGGAATGAACTGATTCTCGCCCGCGCTGCGGTTTGGACCGGTCGCCGGGGCTGGCACAATCTCTCCGCAGGCTATGCAACCGGTGCGCCAGCTACATGACGCCCATGCACTGTGCCAGCATCTTCCTCCATCCGCTGTCGGCGACTACTTGAACAGAGAGCGCCAATGGCGAGCAGTGGGCGGGGCCTCGGATTGGCTGCTCGCCTAGCATTGATCACTTCTTCTTCCGGATGGTGTGAATCGGGTGCTCGTCGAGCAAGTTCGCGTGGATGCCCTCAATCTTCTTTGGGTTGTAGAAGTTCACCCCAGCGTAGAACCACAGCGGCACGATGGGCAGGTCGTCGCGGATGAGGAACGTCTCGGCCTGGCGGAGTAGTGCGGCGCGTTTCTTCGGATCGGTCTGGAGGTTGGCGGTGCGGATGAGATTGTCGTAGGCCGGGTTTGACCAGCCGGTCCGGTTGTTGCCGTTGCCGGTCATGAACATGTCGAGGAACGTGTTCGGGTCGTTGTAGTCGCCGATCCAACTGCTGCGCGAGAGGTCGTAGTCGAGCGCGCTCTGGGCGCTGTAATAGACCTTCGGCTCCATCGCGCGCAGCTCCATCTTCACGCCGAGTTCCTTGCGCCAAATCTCCTGCAACTCCACGCCCACCTGCTCGTCGAGCTTGTCGGTCTTGAAGAGATAGTGAAAAGGAGGGAAGTCCTTGCCGCCGGGAAAGCCCGCCTCGGCGAGGAGTTTGCGCGCCTGCTCGGGGTCGTAACCCCAGCCGTCGGGCGGCTCATAGACGCCCATGCCCTTCGGCGTGAAGTGCGAGGTCGGCGTCTCGCCGCTGCGGGTGATTTTGTTGACGAGCTTCTGCCGGTTCACGGCGAGGGCGAACGCTTTGCGCACGCGCACGTCGGTGAAGGGCTTGCGCTTCACGTTGAAGCGGAAGAAGTAGGTGCCGAGGTAGTCGAACTTGTGGCAGTCGGGGCGCTTGCCGAGCACGTCCATGAGTTCGTTCGGCACAAGGTTCTTGTCCCAAATCACGTCCGCCGCGCCGGTCTCGTAGAGGTTGAGCGCAGTGGTGGAGGACTTGATAGGGAGGAAGTCCACAAGTTCGCTGCGGATGTTCGCAGCATCCCAGTGGCGCGGGTTTCGGCGGAGACGGACGCGGTCGTTGAGCCGCCAGAATTCCAGCGTGTAAGTGCCGCTCGTGGGGACGGGCTGCTGGAGGAGCCAGCGGTCGCCGTGCTTCTCAAGCCAGAAGCGCGGCACGACGGCGAGCGTCGGGAACGCGCAGAGGTCGAGGAAGAAGGCGGTCGGGCCGATGAGTTCCACGCGCAGCGTGTGTGAGTCCAGCGCTCGCACGGCGATGTCGTCGGGAGTGAAAGGCTTGCCGGTCGTGGCGTTGGTCTTGCCGGTCGAGTAGTCCTCCGCGCCCTTGATGAAGAAAAGCTGGCTGGCGTATTCCGCGCCGGTCATGGGGTCGAGCGCGCGACGCCAGGACCAGACCACGTCCTCAGCGGTGATTGGCTGGCCGGTGGACCACACGGCGTTGGAGCGCAGGTGGAACGTGTAGATGCTGCCGTCCGGAGACATGTCCCACCGATGGGCGAGCGCGGGCTCGGCGGTGGCGTGTTTGCCTTCGAGGCGCGTCAGCCCCTCGAAGAGCGCCTTCACGATACGCATCTCGGTCTGCGTGGAGATGATGGCGGGGTCGAGCGAGTCCGGCTCCGCGCCGTTGACGAGGACGAGGTCGGCGGGCGGGTCGGAGCGGGTGCAGCCAGCGAGAACCACTGCGAGAACAACGCCGACGAATCGTGCTGCGTGCTGCGTGTTGCGTGTCAGCCGAAGCACGCGGGTCGTGAGCTCACGCAGCACGCAATACGCAACACGCAGCACGGCCCCGAGAAAGCGAAACGCCCTCGGAGCTTTCCCAAGGGCGTGTTTCGCAGATGGCATGAGGCCGAAGTTATTTTTTCACGGGCGGCGTTGTCGAGGGCGGAGTCGCGACCGGGACGACGGCCTTGGGCGCGACGGTGTTTGTCGCGGTGAGCAGCGCGGGCGCGGTTCCTCCATCGCTGGTTGCAGTCCCGTTCATTCGCGCGCGCCTAGGGGAATGCGCCGGAAATTGAAAGTGCAGGCCACGCGACGGCCTGCTTGCCGGTTTGCATTCGCTCAAAATTCGCTAAACCGGCGCCATGACCGAAAAACGCAAGGTTTCCTTCCTAGGCCTCGGCGTGATGGGCGGCGCGATCGCCCGCCACATCGGCAATGCCGGCCACGAGCTGACCATCTACAACCGCTCGCCCGAGCGGCTGGAGGCCTGGCAGGCGGCCAATCCCGGCCTTGAAAAGCGTGTCGCGGTCAACCCCGCCGATGCGGCGGAGGCCGCCGATGTCGTCATCACCTGCGTCGGCAACGACGACGACCTCGCCGATGTCGTGCTCGGCCCGCAGGGGGTGTTCTCCACCTTGCGGCCAGGCGGAGTCTTCGCCGACCACACCACGGTTTCGGCGCGCATTGCCCGCCAGATTGCCGTCGAGGCGCGAGACAAGCAAGTCCACTG
>JBEBFV010000354.1:0-6881 GCA_040081795.1 Limisphaerales bacterium
GCCCCGCGCCGGGAATTGGAGAATCTGGACAGCGTCATGTTCGAGCATCCCGACGACCGTGCCGCCAAGCGGGCCATCCAGAACGTGCCCGGCGTCAGCGGATTGATTGGCAAGGCGGTTGACCTTCACAAGCGCCACGTAGAAATCAACCTGTTGGGTGGGGCCTTCCTCGTGACCGAGGACTCCTTGCCGCAGGTGCATGAGGCGTTGGCCGAAGCCTGTCGCGCCCTCGCCGTCCCCCGGCTCCCAGCGCTCTACCTGAGAGATGGGCCGATTGGTGCCCTGACTTACGGCGTGGATGCGCCCTACATCGTGCTCAACTCCGCCTCCGTGGCATTGCTCTCCCGCGAGGAACTCCTCTTCGTGCTAGGACATGAGTTGGGCCACATCCAGGCCGACCACGTGAAATACCACACGCTCGCCGGGGCCATGGCGGCCGGCACCCAGCTCGGCGCGCTCATGGTGTCGCTCGCGGCCGTGGTGGTGAGCGCGGGAACATTGCTGCCACTGCTGGCAGCCTGGGCGCGAAGTTCGGAACTTACTGCCGACCGCGCCGGGTTGCTCGCCTGCCAGAATCGTGACGCCGCGCTGCGTGCGTTGACCAAGCTCTCCGGCTTCCCGATGAGCCTGTATGGGCATCTGCATCCGCGCCACATCGTAGCTCAGGCGGAACAGTTCGCGGCCCGGCTGGACGCCAGCTTTCTGGACCGTGCCTTCAATGCCGGCCAGCTCTGGCTGACCAGCCATCCGCACACGGTCTTGCGCGCGAAACGGCTGACCCAATGGTGGGCCGCCGGCAACGCCCAGGACCTGGTGGCAATGTCGGCTGTCGAGCGCAAGAGGGCGAAGGCGCTTGCCCAGGCCGACCCGGAGCAGGCTGACCTGCTGTTTGAGATTCTCGCGGCACTGAGCGGATGGGCGGCGACCCGGTGGAAGCTGCGTCCCGGCGATGCGCGCCAGAATTTGCGCGCGATGATTTTCGGCGGGCAGTCCGCACGCTCAACGCCCCTTGAACCGCTGCTGCGGGTGGACCTGGTGCTGGAGCGCAAGGGAGCCAATCAAACCACCTACCGGCTGGTCATGCTGATCAACGACAAGGGCGCTCCCACACGGGTCACGCTGGAGTTGCCGCGCGCTGCCGCATGGGACGACCTGCCACCCGGTTTCCGTGAACGCTTCATCCGGGAAGGCAAACGCGAGGCCGCCTGGACCCTTTACTCTGTGAGTTGAACCATGCCCGACCCCATCACCATCACGCTCATCATCAGTGCCGCTGTGGCGATACTGTCCTTCTGGCCGCACATTGTCTCATTCCTAAGCGAACGGATCATTCCATGGATTCGTGAACGGGTGAGCCACCAGGCCGGCGAGGTCATCGCGGACCTGCTGACCTATGCTGACCAAGGTTCCACTGCTGTCCGGCGCTCCGTCCGCGAACTCTGGCGTCGTTTCCGAGGCGTCGTGGTCAGCAGCGAGATGAAGGTGGAGCGGAGCGACGCGAGCACGGCGATAGCGCGGACGACCACAGTGGTTCGCGATGAAGCGGGGGAGCTTTGGAAGGGGACGGAGGAGCGGGTGGTTGACTGGTCGGAAATACCGACTGCGATACGCAGCGAGTTCATCCGGCAGAACACCAAAGTAGGGTCACTCGATCTCGTGGCTGCTGTGGAGGCAAAGGTGCGCGAACGAGCTGAGATGGAAGGGATGACGCTCACGAACTAGCGCATGGACTCGCCTCCGACATCAACACCAGAGCCGGCGGGTTGGTGGGAGCAGCTCTCTCGCTGGTTCAGGAGTTTGTTCGCACCGACGGAACGGACAGCACCGCATCCGGCACCGCACCCGCACCCGGAACCGACCACTCGGAGTGCGGACGAAGGGGATCGGTTAGCAGTGGAACTCCTCGGCGACCTCGCCGCCCACCTGGCACGCGAGTCGGGCCGCAATCAACAGGAAATTGAGCGTGAATTGCTGGCCAGGCGCAGCGCAGCCCCGACGGATGCTGGCGCGGCTGGCATCGGCCGTGTCGAGTGCTCGATCACCAAGACATCTGCCGCACGCGCGATCGTAGAACTGCGGGTGCTGCGAGTGGGTGGAGAGAAGCCAACGCTCCTTACCTTGAAGCGAGAAATTGGTTGGGATGACCTCCCTGGCGAAGTGAGGTCGGCGTTCATCCGCTCACCCGCCAAGGAACAAGTCTTCATTCTCATCGGAGACACCATCCCGGCTTCGACTCAACCAACCTAACCTATGTGGGGCTACATCATCGGCGGCGCGCTGGCTTGGCTGGTTGGGGATGCAGTGTCCAAGCATTACACCGACAAACACCTCCACGAGCATGTGTTCGACTGGTATTGCGAACTGCGCGACGCCGTCACCGACTGGCTTCACCAGAACAGCGAGAAGGAAATCAAGTATGTAGGGTTGAAGGTGGTGGAGTGGATGGATTCCGGGGCGGTCACGGCCAAACGACTCGCCGACAAGGTCGTGACCCTAGTTGCTTTCGCTCAAACTCCGGGTGGCAGGGTGTATCGCATTGCGGAAGAAAAAATCCAAGCGGAACAGGTCGTGGAAATGATCCCTGAGTTGACCCGCCAGCCGATTCTCCTAACCGAACTAACTCATTAACACGAATGCCGATCGGCAAGCCCATCCCACCCGAGGAATCCATTGGCCGTTTGCGCCCCGTTGCCGACGTGCCGCAGCCCGAGGCCAAAGCGTCGGCACCAGCGGCGACCAACGGGGGCAATCCCAGCCCTTCCTTCGTCGAACGGGAACCCCGCCGCTGCTTGAGTGACCTCGTGCTCCCGCAGTCCGTGATCGCTGCCCTGGACGTGCTCAAGAGCCGGTTGCGCAATCACGACCTGATTTACCGGCAGTGGGACTTCCAGAGCGTTGACCCCGGCGGGATGAGCACCGCCATCAATTTCTACGGCCCGCCAGGCACCGGCAAGACGATGTGCGCCGAGGCGCTCGCGCACGAACTGGGCAAGCCCATCATCGAGGTCAGCTACGCGGAGATTGAATCCAAATACGTCGGCGACACCCCCAAGAACATCGTCGCAGCGTTCGACTGCGCGCGGCGCGCGGATGCCCTGCTGTTCTTTGATGAGGCGGACTCGATTCTGGGCCGGCGGCTGACCAGCGTGACGCAATCTGCGGACCATGGGGTGAACGTCTCCCGCGCGGTGATGTTGAAGCAACTCGACGCGTTTGCAGGCGTGGTGGTTTTCGCGACGAACCTCGCCCGGAACATTGATGGCGCGTTCGTGCGGCGGATTCTCCAGCACGTCGAGGTGCCGCTCCCCGATGAATCCTGCCGCCGGCGGCTTTGGGATCGGATGGTTCGCCCTGCCGTGCCGGGCCGGGCTGAACTGGACTTCATGGTCCTCGCCGCCGAATCGGAGGGCTTGTCGGGCGGCATGATAAAAAACGCCACCCTGATTGCACTGGCGAAAGTTGCTCAGGAGCCGCCGGCCTCGCGGAAACTCCAGCAAAGCGACCTGCGTGAGGCGATCTTGGCCGCCAAGGCAGCGCAGCAGGCCGTCGGTGATGGCCCAAGCCAGAGCTTCGGCCGGGAGATGTTGTTGGAGCGAGTGTGATCGCCAGTCACATGGAATACTGCCTCGCCCACCTGTCGGACTTCCACTTCACCGCCCTTGGCAACGATTTCGACTTCGGCTGCGCGCTACTGGACGACGCGATCGCGCAGGGCGCAAATCATCTGGTCGTCACGGGCGACATCGTGGAAGCCGGACAGATGGAGGTAGTGAAGGGGTTCGTCAGCTACTTGAAGGGCCGCAAATGGGCCAACCCCGACCGGCTCACTGTCACGCCCGGCAATCACGACATCTTCCCGTTGAGCAAGCGTTCGTTGCCGACCGTGAACCGGCCTACCGCCCTTTTTCAGGAATTCGCCAAGATAACGAGCAGTTGTCGAACTGGGTCCGTGCGACTCGTGGCGGACGAACCCTACCCCTTCGGCAAGGTGCTATGCCGGGACGTGGTGCTGGTCGGGATGGATACGACCCGAAACGGCCAGTTCAACCCGCGCCGCTGGGCGGAAGGCGAACTGCCGGAACATCACCGCGAGGCCGTGACGGAATTCTTTGCGGTTCACTCCCAGGCGAAGCACCGCATCGTTGCCATGCACCATCACCCGTGGACCGAGGAGTTCGCAGGCGGAAACTGGATGGAACAGAACTTCACGACACCCCCGCCGGAGGAAGTCGAGGCTTGGCTGCGTGCGTGTGGCGCGACGCTGGTGCTGTGCGGTCATGTCCATCAGGAGGACGGAATCGAAGAGCGGCGGCTTGGACGTCATTGCCGCGTGCTCCGTTCGGGGACGGCCGGTGGAGTTGATGACGAGGATGAAGATGGAGACAAGCGCCGCATCTATCACCTCGTTGAACTGGCAGAGAACGGAAAAGTGAAGATCGTTCGACGGGAGTTTCGGGACGGTGAAGATTGAAACCACACAGACTCGGATTAACCCATTCATACAATGTCATCCCAAGGCTCCACCGGAAACGTCATCGCCGCGCTCGCCAGCTTCTTCATCCCCGGCCTCGGCCAACTGTTGCAGGGCCGTTGGATTCTGGCGGGAATCCAATTTGTGCTGGCTGCCGTGCTGTGGTGGTTCCTGCTCGGCTGGCTGATCCACATCTGGTCCATCGTCAGCGCCGCGAGGTTCCGGGCCAATTCGTAAAACTCTCTCCTTATGTTCAACTCGATCATCAAGCCAATCATAGATGCGTTCCGGGAACTGCTTGGCGGGGTGATCGCTGACACCAGGCTGCTTGCGCTCGGGATCACGGGCGCGGTCCTAGCGACAGGCGGCGTGCTCGGAGGCGTCATGGCGCCGACTCAAAGCGTCGCGGTCGTTCTCACTTTCTTCGGCACCGCGTTAGGAACGCTCGTCTTGATGCCGGTCTTTAGAAAGCTTCTGGCGGTTGATTCGGACACCAGAATGACCCAGGCTGCCTTGGCGAGGGAGCATGACGCTCGACTCGTAAGGGAGCGGGAGGTCGTCGCGTGTCGGCAGGAGATTTCCCGGCTGGAGAAACGACGGATTGACGTCAACCGCATTACCCCTGTCATGAAACTGGGTTTGCTGGAGGTCGAAATGAACATCACGGATTTCAGCAGGAAATGCTTCGATGCCGAAGGCAACTTGCAATCGGAGATTGAGCAGACACCGGGGCATTGGGAATACATCGGTTTCCTGCGCAAGACTTTCAAAACGACCCTGGGGGTTGACCTGGAGAGGCTCATGCTCTTCGAGGATGGGGATCGGCTGTGGATCAGCGGGTTGAGTGGTGTGTCGCTCGGCCTGAAGGATCTGGAGACGAAGCGTGAGCTTGGGGAGGTGCGGGTTCGGGAACGCAGCATGTCCTCGCCGAGGAAGGGTGAACTTGTGGTGCAGGATTTGCATGCCCAGACGCCGAAGTTCGACATGGAGCAAGAGAAGACGCTCCAAACCGGGGTGAACAAGAGCGTGCCGCTCGAAAACATGGACAAGCACATCAAGCGTCTGGCCGAAGGTTGGCTGCGGATCATCCTGGCACCGCTGGAGAAGCAGATTGTATTTGGAGATCCCCCGCCGTCCATCGCCAATGGCAAGGCGATGATGGCATACCTGATGAACCACGATTCCGCAGTCGCATCGGAGATCGAGCAGAAGGAACTGGCCGTCACTGGGCAGGGCATCTCTGTAAATCGAGCCTGACACTTGTGCGAACTAGCGGCTCCCGCGATCTGGCACCTGCGCCATGTAAGTTCCGACTGTCATCCCCGCATCAGCACCGCGCTCTTCGCCGCCAAGTGCTTCGCCAGAACTGCCTGGTTCCCCAGTGAGTTGGGAGCCCGGACGACATTGTCCTTGAGCAGCTTGTAGGTGACCAGAGTCTTGCCCACCGGGCCGATGTGGCAGGTCACGCCCTCCATCCGCCATTTCTGGCCGGCTTCAAATGCTGGGTGGAGAGGAGCTTGGCGTTTTACCTTCATAGGGAGACTCGGACTGATTGCGGCAGCGAATGTTCAACCGTAGCCGGCCGGTCAATGTGACTTCCCCGAGTCTTGTATTGATATCCGCTGGTCCATACCCTTGTTCCATGAAACCTGACATCAACAAGTATATCGCCCTCAAAGCCGCGCTCCTGAATGAGAAGGCGAAACTTGAGGCCAGACTGAGTGAGATCTCCAAGGCGCTCGGGCAGGATGATTCCGTGCCGGCACCCGCTCCATCCGCCCCGTCGTCACCTGCAACGACAACTACCCCGGGAAAGCGAACTCTCAGCGAAGCCACGAAGGCCAAGATGCGCGCTGCCCACCAGGCTCGCTGGGCAAAGGTGAGAGCCAGGTCAGGTTCTGCTCCGACCGCCGCTTCGGCTCCTGAGGCGAAGAAAACCAAGCGGGTCATCAGCCCCGAGGCGAAGGCACGGATGATTGCCGGCGCGAAGAAGCGCTGGGCGAAGGTGAACGTGCTGAAGGCGAAGTCCGCGAAGTAGCGCGCTGAGGTGACTCAGCCTGGCCGGGCATGGCTCGCCGCGTTCCGCCGCCGGGGTTGACTGCTCTCGTCCCCACTAATAGGGTGCCGACACTATGCACCACCTCTCTAAAATCCTCCCGGCGTCCCTGATTCTGTTGTTCGTCATGTGGCTGGCTCCGCAGGCTGCTTCTGCCCAAGATGCCAAGCCGGTGGGGGTGAGGTTGAAGCAAATCGTCCTGCCCGAAGTCGTCTTCGACGGCCTCCCGTTGCCCGAGGTGGCCAAGATGCTCACCTCCGACTCCAAGAAGCATGACCCCAACAAGCAGGGAGTCCAGATCGATGCCGGCACCCTCGCCACGACCATCGTCAGCGTAAAGCCGATGAAGAATGC
>JBEBFV010000028.1:0-24043 GCA_040081795.1 Limisphaerales bacterium
GCTGAACCAATCGGACACCCAACCGGCGCGCTGGGACAGACGCGCCCTACCAGATTCATTGGTTGCAGCCAGCCACCGGAATGAGTCCCCCCCGCGTCGCCCTCATCACCGGTGCCTCCGGCGGACTCGGCGGCGCGCTCGTCGCCGAGTTCCTCGCCCAAGGCTGGCGCGTCGCCGCCGGCTTCCACCGCGAGAACGCCCACGGCGAGACCGACCAGCTCTGGCCACTGCGGCTCGACGTGACTTCGCGAGAGAACGTCGAGGAAGCCATCGCGCAGGTGACGTCCGGCTGGCAGCGCATTGACCTCCTCATCAACAACGCGGGCAACACCGCTGACAATCTCATCGCACAACTCACCGACGAAGACTGGCAGCGCGTCTTCGACGTGCACCTCAAGGGCGCGTTCCTCTGCTCGCAAGCCGTCCTGCGCCCCATGCTCAAGCAGCGCGACGGCCACATCCTGAACATCTCCTCCTTCAGCGCACGCACCGGCAACCGCGGACAATCCAACTACTCCGCCGCCAAGGCCGCACTCCTCGGCCTCACCACCTCGCTCGCCAAGGAAGTCGGCTCCCGCAACGTCCGCGTCAACGCCCTGCTCCCCGGCGTCCTGCCCACACCGATGACCGCGAGTCTGACCCCGGAGCAACTCGCCGACTTCGCGTCCGCCAATGCGCTGGGCCGCATCAACGACCTCGCCGAAGTCGCGCGTTTCGCCGCCTTCCTCGCCGGCACGCAAAACATCTCCGGCCAGTTCTTCCAGCTCGACAGCCGCATTGCCCGGTGGACTTAAGTTTGAAGCTGCGCGCGCGCTCACAGCCGCTACACTGCGCGCCATGAACCTTCGCCGCCTGTTCGCCCGACTCTTCGCCGCCGCGCTCCTGCTTCCCCTCTGCCTCACCGGCTGCTCCGCGTTCCGCCAGTCAGGCAAGGTCGTCACGCCCGGCCCGCGCGCGTTCGACTTCGCCCACGACACGCTCGCCTTGCCGGTGCCCCAGCCCGCACAGCAGGAAGAGAAGGAAGCTCTCGCCGACCCCGCGCTGCGCGGCCATGTGGACGCGCACGTCGCGCGGCAGTTCTTCCTGCACGCGCGCTTCGAGCCGACGCAGCGGCCCCCGGGCACCGAGACACGCATCGCCCTCGTGCGGCAGGTGCTCAAGCGCGAGGCGAGCGAGCCGTCGCGCGACGACCAGCGCGTGGTCATCCCCGGCTACGCAAACCTCCGCGAGTTCAGCCGGCTGCAAGGCCACCTTCTGCGCGCCGAGTCCTGGCTCGTCTGCCGCTGCGAGAACCGCGCTGCGCTGTTCACGAAGGCCTTCGGCGGCGACTCCGGCAAGGCCGCCACCGTCGCGGAACTCGTCTCCTCCATCACCGCCAACCGACCTGCGCTCGTGCGGCTCTACCGGCACCATGCGCTCCAATACAACCGCTCGCTGCTCGTGTTCAGCTCGCAGGCGGGCGGGAGCGAAGTGAGCTTCACGGCCTACGACCCCGCCGCGCCCAAGCAGCCAGTCCAGCTCACCTTCAACCGCGTGAGCCGCGCGTTCGCCTTGTCGGATGACACCGCCAGCAGCGGCCCTGCGCTGGGCGTGGAACTTTGGCAGCATTGAGCGGGAGCATCGCTTCATGCCCGCCGTCCAACTCGGCATGAAACGCTCGCTCGCCCTCCTCGCCCTCCTCGGCTGGCTGTTCGCCCACACCCCCGCTTACGCCGCCGGACTAATTGTCGTCACCGAGTCTGCGGAGGATCGCCGCATCCTGCCGCCGCATCCACCCATCGTCGTGCCGCCACCTCGGTTCGTTCCTCCGCCGCGTCCCTATGTCTTCGCACCTTTGGAGGTCAACTACCACAAGGTCAGCGCGCGCATCACGGACCAGGTGGCGGTCACGACGATTGAGCAGGAGTTCTACAACCCGAATCCGACTCGGCTGGAGGGCACTTTCCTCCTGCCCGTCCCGAAGGGCGCGCAACTCAACAAGTTCACAATGGAAATTGACGGCAAGAAGGCCGAGGCCGAACTGCTCTCCGCCGACAAGGCCCGCAGCATCTATGAGGGCATCGTCCGCTCCATGCGCGACCCGGCGCTGCTGGAATACCTCGGCCAGGACGTGTTCCGTGTGCGCATCTTTCCCATCGAGCCGCGCGGCACCAAGCGCGTCACCCTCAGCTACACGCAGTTGCTCAAGGCCGATGGCGGCCTGTTGAACTACGTCTCGCCGCTGAACACCGCAAAGTTCTCCGCCAAGCCGCTCAAGAACGTCAGCTTCAAGGTCGAGCTTGAGGGCAAGCGCCCGCTCAAGGCCCTCTGGTCGCCGAGCCACGCCGTCGAAGTGAAACGCGACGGCAGCAAGGCCACCGTCGGCTTCGAGGCGCGCGACGTGAAGCCCGACACGGATTTTCAACTACTCTTCTCATTCGAGGCCGGCGAACTGGGCGCGAACCTGCTCACGCACAAGGTCGCGGGCGAGGACGGTTACTTCCTTCTGCTGGCCTCGCCTGATGCGAGCGTGAAGGGTGGCAAGTCCGTGCCCAAGGACGTTTGCTTCGTGATAGACACCTCCGGCTCGATGGCGGGCGGCAAGCTGGAGCAGGCGAAGAAGGCACTCGCGTTCTGCGTGGAGAATCTCAATGACAACGACCGCTTCGAGGTGCTGCGCTTCTCGACGGAGGTTGAGCCGCTTTTCGGCGAGGTAATGGAGGCGAGCAAGGACAACCGCAAGCGCGCGATGGACTTCATCAAGGGTTTGAAGCCGCTCGGCAGCACGGCCATTGACGACGCGTTGCGCAAGGCGCTCGGCCTCTTCCCTGCGCGCGTCGCGGGCGCGGCCCGCACGCCCACGATCATTTTCCTCACCGACGGCCGACCCACCATCGGCGTCACGGACGAGAACACGATCTTCAAGCACGTGAAGGAGCAGAACGCCGGGAAGACACGCATCTTCTGCTTCGGCATCGGCACGGACGTGAACACGCACTTGCTCGACAAGATCACCGAGGACACGAAGGCGTTCAGCACTTACGTGCTGCCGGAGGAAGACCTCGAAGTGAAGCTCTCGGCCTTCTTCACCAAGATCAAGGAGCCGGCGCTGGCGAACCTAAAGCTCACGTTCCCCGAGGGCGTGCGCGTGACGAAGCTCTACCCGTCGCCAGTGCCGGATTTGTTCAAGGGCGAGCAGCTCGTGCTCGCTGGCCGCTTCGCTGGCGCAGTCAAGGGCAAGCTCGTGATCGAGGGCAGCGTGGCGGGCGAGGCGCGGAAGTTTTCTTACGATGTGGACTTCGGCGCGAGCGGCTCGCACGACTTCATCCCGCGCCTCTGGGCCACGCGTCGCGTCGGCTACCTGCTCGATGAAATTCGCCTGCGCGGCGAGAACGCGGAGCTGAAGGAGGAGGTCACCGAGCTGGCGCGCAAATACAGCATCGTCACGCCCTACACCGCGTGGCTCATCACCGAGGACGAGGCGCGGCGCGGCGTGGCGATGGAGCGCCGCCTGTTGCCGCAGCTCCTCACCGACCGCGAGGCGAACCGCCAGGCGGCGGAATCCTACGACAGCTTCAAGAAACTCAAGGAGGGCGACGTGGCTGTGGGCGGCGCGCGCCTGGCCTACGAGCTGAAGGCAGCCGAGCAGTCCGGCGCGTCGCAGTTCCGCGCGAACCAATCCGTGGCGCGAAGCTACGGCGGGGTTGCGTCAGCTCCGGCGTCGGCGTCCGGGCCGGTCATTGCCAACCCCACGCCGCGTGGTTCCGCCAAGTTCAACGTGGCCAGCCCCGTGGCCGACGCCGCCACGCGCGTCGCCCAATACGCGCAGCAGAACCGCTTCGTGGCTGGCAAGAGCTTTTACCAAAACGGCGCGCAGTGGGTGGACGCGGACGCGCAAAAGCTCAAGGACACGAAGCCCGTGAAGCTCCAGTTCGGCTCGACGGAATACTTCGCCATGCTGGGCAAGGAGCCGCGCGCCGCGCAATGGCTCGCGCTGGGCCGCAACGTGCAGTTCGTGATGGGCGGCACGCTCTACGAGGTGGCGGAGTAGCCTCTCAGGTGTTTTCCTCAGTCCTAGCACGCTGCGCACGGCACCGGCGCTGCTCAGAGTCACCCGTGAGACAGGTCTGGCAATTCGTGGATGAGGCGCTGCCGGTGCTGGCGTTCCTAGTCTATGTGGCCGTCGAGGCCATCGTCATCTACGGAATGCTGCGCTGGGTGGGGGCCATCTGAGGCGGCTGAAGGCGGCGCGAAGATTCGCTTTGACGGCGTGGGCGGCGGGGATTGAACTGGCGGCCAGCAACAACCAGTCCCCCTTCACCCATGAAAGCCTCCCTCTCTCGCCGCACCGCCCTCGCAGCCGTGGTCGCCACCACCGCAGCGCTTTCCCAGCGTCTCTCCGCCGCAGATGCCGCCGCCAAGACCCGCGTCAACCACTCTGTCTGCAAGTGGTGCTACGCGAAGATTCCGCTCGAAGACTTGTGTAAGGCGGCGAAGGACATCGGCCTTTCGTCCATCGAGCTGCTGGAGCCGGCGGACTTCCCGATGCTCAAGCAATACGGGCTGCACTGCGCGATGGTGAGCTTCCCGCAGAAGAACGGCCTCGGCGGCATCGGCAAGGCGTTCAACCGGCTGGAACATCACGACACGCTGGTGGAGATTTACACGGAGCGGATCAAGCAATGCGCCGACTCGGGCTTCAAGCAGCTCATCTGCTTCTCCGGCAACCGCGCCGGCCTCGACGACGAGGCGGGCCTGAAGAATTGCGCGGCGGGCTTGAAGCGCCTCCTCCCGCTCGCTGAGAAGAGCGGCATCACGCTCGTGATGGAGCTGCTCAACAGCCGCGTGAATCACAAGGACTACCAGTGCGACAAGTCCGCGTGGGGCGTCGCCCTCTGCAAGGCCATCGGCTCCGAGCGCTTCAAGCTCCTCTACGACATCTACCACATGCAGATCATGGAGGGCGACGTGATCGCCACCATCCAGCGCGACCACCAGTATTTCGCCCACTACCACACCGGCGGCGTGCCGGGCCGCAACGAGATTGATGACACCCAGGAGCTGAACTACCCCGCCATCATGCGCGCCATCGTAGCGACGGGCTACAAGGGCCACGTCGGCCAGGAATTCATCCCCAAGCGCGAGGACAAGCTCGCCTCCCTTAAGCAGGGCGTGAAGATTTGCAATGTGTAACCCCCCCGCTTTCACCAGCCATGAAAACCTCCCGCCGCTCCGCCCTGAAAACCGCCGCCGCGCTCGCCGGCGTGTCCGTGCTCACCTCGTCCAAAGTCCGTGCCGCCGAGGCCGGGGACTTCTACGTCGCCAAGAACGGGCGCATCAACCAGTCGCTCGTCACCTGGAACTTCCGGCCGCTCACCATCCCTGAGCTGGCGAAGCTCTCGGTGAAGTTTGGCGTGAAGTCCGTCGAGCTGGTCGGGCCGGAGCATTGGCCGATGCTCAAGGAACTCGGCCTCAAGTGCGCCATCGCCGGCAGCCACGGGTTCGCCAAGGGCTTCGCGCAGCCGGACCAGCACGCGGAGTGTCTCAAGGTTCTGGAGCAGCGCATCGAGCAGTGCGCCGCGCACGGCGTGCCCAGCGTCATCAGCTTCTCCGGATTCCGCAAAGGGCTGACGGTGGACGATGCCACGAAGAACACCATTGCCGGCCTCAAGAAAATCGCGCCCTTCGCGGAGAAGCACAAAGTCACCGTCGCGCTCGAGATGCTGAACTCGAAGGTGAACGTCGAAATGAAGGGCCACCCGGACTACTTCTGCGACGACATGGATCTCAGCGTCCGCATTCTCAAGGCCGTCGGCTCGCCCTACGTGAAGGTGCTCTACGACATCTACCACGTGCAGATCATGCACGGCGACGTCATCAGCCGGCTGCGCCAATACAAGGACTTCATCGCGCACTACCACACCGCCGGCAACCCGGGCCGCAACGAGATTGATGACACGCAGGAGATCAACTACCCGCCCATCATGCGCGCCATCACCGAGACGAAATACACCGGCTACGTCGGGCAGGAGTTCATCCCCGTGAAGGCGGACAAGGTGAAGTCCATCAACGAGTCGGTGAAGCTGTGCGACGTGTGAGAGACGGACATGTCGTCAAGCAACTGTAGCGGCGCTCTGTGAGCGCCGTTGGTTGGGCGAAAGCCGGCGGTCACAGACCGCCGCTACAGTGCTAGCGGCTACAGGAACTTCCCAGGGTTCAGGATGCCGCGTGGGTCAAGGGCCCGCTTCACGGCGCGGTGGAGCTGGCGCACGTCCTCGTTCGCGGCCAGCGGCCACCAGGGTTTCTTCGCCAGGCCGATGCCGTGCTCGCCGGTGATGACTCCGCCCCACGCGAGGATTTGGCGGAAGAGATCGTCGAGCGCGGCGTCGGCGCGCGCGCGGTTCCCGGGCTGTGCGTAGTCCACCATGACGTTGACGTGGATGTTGCCGTCGCCGGCGTGGCCGAAGCAGGCGACGGGCAGCCCGTGCTGCTTCTGCAAGCGCGCGGCGAACTTGAACAGCTCCTCCAGACGGCCGCGCGGGACTGTGATGTCCTCGTTCAGCTTCGCCAGCCCGGTGTCGCGCAGCGCGTAGCTGAACTCGCGGCGCAGGCCCCAGAGCGACTCGACGGCAGCCCCTCCGAAGGCGCGGTTCACGAAGCTGGGCTTCTGCGTGGCAACGAGTTTCTCCACGTCGGCCAGCTCGGCGCGGACGGAGCGCTCCTGACCGTCCAGCTCCACGAAGAGGATCGCGCGGCAGCCAGCGAGCTGCTCGCTCTTCGTGCGCTTGTGGGCGGCGGCGAGTGTGAACTCGTCGGCGATCTCCAGCGCGCACGGAAGGAAGCCAGCCTTGAAGATGGCCGCGAGTGAACGCGCCGCCCCGCGCGTGGTGTCGAAGCCGACACCGAGCAACGCACGATAGGGCGGCAGCGGCAGCAGCTTGAGCGTCGCCTCGGTCACGACGCCGAGCAAACCCTCCGACCCGACGAAGACGCGGTGGAGGTCGAAGCCGGTCTTGTTCTTGTGACAACGGCTGCCGAGCCGGACAAGCCGGCCATCGGCCAGGGCGACTTGCAGGCCGAGGACGTAGTCGCGGGTGACGCCGTATTTCAGGCAGCGCGGGCCGCCGGCGTTGGTGGCGATGTTGCCGCCGAGCGAGCAATCGGCGCGGCTGGCGGGATCAGGCGGATAGTAGAGGCCGCGCTTCTCGGCTGCGGCTTGAAGCTTCGCGGTGATGACGCCTGGCTCGACGACGGCCACGAAGTCGCGCGCGTGGATTTCCCTGATGCGGTTCATCCGCGCGACGGAGAGGGCGATGCCACCGTGCACCGGCACGCAGCCGCCGACGTAGCCGTAGCCCGCGCCGCGCGGCGTGACGGGCACGCAGTGCTCGTGAGCGATGCGCAGCACAGCGGCGACTGCTTCGGCGGTCCTGGGCAGGGCGACGATGTCCGGCGGGTGCGCGGCGAACCACTTGTCTCCGGCGTGGGCTGCGCGAGCCGCGTCGTCCACGCGCAACTCGTCGGCGGCGAGGACGCGACGGAGAGCGGGGAGGAGTTTCACGGGAGGAGAAGGAGCAGGATTAGGATCAAGATCAGGAGCAGGAAGGGAGCGGCCGGACGGCAGGCCCGGTCCTGCTCGCAATCCTAATCCTGATCCTGCTCTTCACGTTCATTCCGCAGTCCCGCGGTCTTGAATCAGCTCCAGCGCGAGTTCCGCGTCCACGTCCGGGACCTGCACCTTGATGCCGCCGGCGGCGAGCGCGTAGCCATCCATGCTCAGGGCGGACAGCTCGTCCTGGACGAACGCGCGAAGGCCGGCGGCCTCGAGGCGTGAGCGGATGAGCTGCGCCTCGGCGGGGTTGAAGGCGGTGAAGACGGTGACGAGGTCCATGCGTCAGGCGGCGGGGCCGGGGGTTGTTCCGGGCGCGGCTTTCGCGTCTGCGAAGACCATCGTGCCGGTGGAGCTTTGGAGAAGGCTGATGACCTGCACCTCGATCTGGTGGCCGATGAACTTCTGCGCGTTGTTGACCACGACGAGCGTGCCGTCGCTGAGGTAGCCGACGCCCTGGCCCTTGTCCTTGCCCTCGCGGGCGATTTTGAGCGCGAAGGATTCGCCGGGCAGGATCACCGGCTTCAACGCGGCGGCCAGCTCGTTCAAGTTTATGTGCCGGATGGATTGCAGTTCGGCGATTTTGCCGAGGTTGTAATCGTTGGTGTAGAGGCGGGCGTTGAGCGCGCGGGCCAGGTGGATGAGCTTGGCGTCTGTCTCCTTCTCCTCGGGCACGTCGGCGTCGTGGATCTTGACCTCGTTGTGGGTGTTGCGCTGGAGACGGGCGAGCATGTCCAGGCCGCGCCGGCCGCGTGCGCGGCGCAAGGGGTCGGAGGAGTCGGCGATGAGCTGGAGCTCCTTGAGCACGAAGCGCGGCACCACGACGATGCCTTCCACGAAGCGGGTCTCGATGAGGTCGGCGATGCGGCCGTCAATGATCACGCTCGTGTCGAGGAGCAGGAGGTTGTCGGGCCGGTTGTCGCGGGAGAAGCGCACGTAGGGGATGATGAGGGAGAAGTCCTCCTTGTTGCTGCGCATCGCCATGATCATGCCGATGTAGCCGAAGCTGATGAAGAGGCCCAAGCGCACCAGCCCGCGAGTTACCTCGTCGTCCTTGTCCATGCCGATGAAGAGGCCGGAGTTGTCGAACATCCAGCCGACGGCAAAGCCCAGCAGCAGGCCGAACGTGGCAGCCGAAAACGCGCGGAGGGAAAAACCCTTCAGCATCTCATCCAGCGCGATGAGGATTCCGCCGAAGCCGGCGCCGATGACGGTCCAGAGCCGGCCCGCCTCAAGCCACTCGGGCCGCACCTGGCTCACGGCGAAGCCGCCGAGCGTGCATAGGAACAGGAAGGCGATGCGGACAACCCAGAGGGACATGAGCGTGACGGGTGGCGAGTTAGTGGAGCAGCGACTTCTGCCGGGGCGTCAGCAACGGCTGGAAGGACGGGCTGTTCGTGGGCTTGGGCGGCTTGGGTTTGTAGAAGAGGCCGTGGGCGTTGAGGTTGCTCAACAGCAACGCACCGTGGCCCGCGAGCAGGCGGCCATCGCCGACGAACAGGCGGCCGTCGCCCAGGAAGCTGTTGAGGTTCGTCATGACCACGTGGGCGTCCACGGTAAGGGAGTTCACATTGGAGATGGCGCTGTTGACCTGGCCGCTGATGGCAGGGAGGTCGGCGGAGAGCTGCTTGAAGTTGCGGGCTAGGGCGTCGTCCTTGAGCAGCGCACCCGCCAGACCCCGGCCCGATTGCACGTCGCCGAGGAGGTTCGTCACCTGCGCAGTCGCCGTTTCGAGGTTGCGCAAGGCGGCTTGAAGGGATGGACGGTTGCTTCCCACAGTGTCTTGAAGATCTGCGGCCACCTTATTGAGCTGCTCGGAGAACCGCAACACATTGCTCACCGCCAACTGGATCGGAACGGTGTTGGTGACCAGCAGCACGTCCACGCGGCCGAGTGTGCCGATGGCCTTCTTCTCCAGCGCGACAGCCTGGTCCGTCACGGCAATCGCCCGCTCGGTCACGGTGCGGGTCTGCTCGGCGACGACTCGTAGGTTGGCCATGATGGCGGAGAAGTTGGTGAGGGTTTGCTCGGACAGCACGTTCTTGTTCACGCGGTCAACGGCCACATCAATCTTCTGTGCCGCCAGGTCGAGCCGCTGGATCAGGCCCAGTGCGTCGCGCGCGGCGTCCTGGATGTTGAAGGGCGCGCGGCACTCGCGCTGCGCGGAGCCATCCTTGGGCAGCGACGGCAGCGCGTTGGCGGTCGGCGCGATGGAGACGTATTGGTCGCCGAGGAAGCCCTGCGCCTCGATGTTGAAGGTTGCGTCCCCGGGGATTTCATACCGCGAGTAGATGCGCAGGAAGATGATGACCGACTTGCTGTCCGGGGCCAGCTCGACGTGGCTGACGTTGCCGACGGTGACGCCGGCGAGCAGCACGGCGGCCTTCTCCTTGATGCCGCCGACGCTGGTGGTCTTGAGGCGCACGCCGTAGCTGGGTTTCAGGAGCGAAAGGCCCTTCGAGAAGTTCAGGACGAGCAGCGCCAGCAGCACGAGGCCGATGGTGACAAACCCGCCCACTTTCCATTCGATGCGTGACTGGCTCATGGCGAAATGGGTGATGCGTGATGCGTGATGCGTGAGTTGCTCCGAATGCGATCTGCGTTCTTCACGCAGCACGCAGCACGCAGCACGCGGTTGGGCGGCTCTGAGGTGATCATGGTTTGCATGGGCAACTGGGCGTCAAAAAGTGTGCTCCTTCTCGTCTGAAATCCCCCGCACGAACCGGCTCACCACCGGATCCGTCGAGGCCATCAAGTCCGCCGGCGTGCCGGTCGTGTAGATGCGGCCCTGGTGCAGCATCGCCACGCGCCGGCCCACGGTCTGCATGCTCCTCATGTCATGAGTGATGACGATGGATGTGACCTTCAGCCGTTCGCAGACGCGGACGACGAGCTTGTCAATGCTGTCGGACACAACGGGGTCCAGGCCGGTCGTCGGCTCGTCGTAAAAGACGACCTCGGGCCGGTAGATGATCGCGCGGGCGAGGCCGACGCGCTTGCGCATGCCGCCGGAAAGCTCGGCCGGCTTGCGCTTCTGGATGCCGGGCATCTCGACCATCTCCAGGGCCTCGGCCACGCGGCGGGCGATCTCCTCGGGCGGATGATTGCGCTCGCGGGCCAGGACGAAGGCGATGTTCTCCTCGACCGTGAGCGAGTCGAAGAGCGCGGCGCTCTGGAAGAGCATCCCGAACTTGCGCCGCACCGCGAGCAGCTCGCGCTCGTTCAAGTGCGAAATGTCCCGTCCATCCACGAGCACCTGCCCGGAGTCCGGGTGCGTGAGGCCGACGAGATGTTTCAGCAGAACGCTCTTCCCGCCACCGCTGCGGCCGATGATGACGAGCGACTCGCCCTTCTCGATGGTGAGGTCCACGCCGTCCAGCACCTGCTGGTCTCCGAAGCGTTTGCGAAGCTGGCGGACCTCGATCATATCAGCGCCAGCAGCCGCGTGAGCAGCAGGGTGAGGAAGAAGTTCGACATCAGGATCGCGATGGACGCATAGACCACCGCCTCGGTCGTCGCGTGGCCGACGCCCTCCGCTCCCTGGCCGCAATGCATTCCCTTGTAGCAACCGGTTGTCGCGATGATGCCGCCGAAGATGAACGACTTGATGAAGCCCATCAGCACATCGCGGTGGTCGGTGAAGCGCTGCATGTTCACGAGGGAATAGCCGGGGTCAATTTGCAGCAGGTGGACGCCCACGAGATACGCTGCGAGAATCCCGACGGCGATGCTCTCCGCCGTCAGCAGCGGCACGGCGATCATCGTCGCCACCACGCGCGGCACGACGAGGTAGTCAATCGGGTGCGTCGCCAGCGTGCGCAGCGCGTCGATCTGCTCGGTCACGCGCATCGTCCCCAGCTCCGCAGCCATCGAGGCGCCCACGCGGCCTGCGACCATCAGCGCCGTCAGCACCGGGCCAAGCTCGCCGCACATCGAGACGCTCACCACCGCGAGCGTGGCGGTGTCCATCTTGACCTTGTGGAACTGGAAGTAAGTCTGCGCGCACAGCACCATGCCGGTGAACGCGCCCGTCACCAGCACCACCGTCTGCGACTTCACGCCGATGAAGTAGAGCTGGTTCATCAGGTCGTGCCCGGACAACCGCTGCGTCGTGAGCGAGCGCACCACCTCCGCCACCATCAGGCTGAATCGCCCGAGGCCGGCCAGCACGCTTTGAATCACCTTTGCGGGAAGCTCTGTCATGATGCGCGAGCGTGGGTAACAGACGGAAAAAAGACTGGCGAGACTTCACTGCATCGGAAATTCCAATCCTCCGCTGCGACCTCCCTTTCGCCCGCTCACTTCCAGTGCGTATAGAGAGTTCTCACGTCGCGCGGGTTCACGCGATAGATCAGCGCCACCATCGTCCGCTTCTGCCCGTTGATGTCCACCTCCACGGCGACTTCGAACGTCGCGCTCCGTATGGAGAATCGCTGCTTGAGCACCTGCACGGCCTGCTGGCTGAAGCCGGGCACTGACCCGAGCTCATCCGGAATTCGGAAGGGCGCGTCGTCCTCCGTGCCGTCCTGACCATCCAAGCCGGCGCGGCGCGCGATGATGGCCTGGGCGATGGTCGCGTCCACGCCGGGGATCATCTGGAGCACCAGCGCCGAGGCGGTGTTGAGATTCACGGCGCGGATGGAGGTGGTGGTGAACATGTCCCTCAGCGCGTTGGTGTAGATGGGGCCGGTGTATTTGTTCACCGCCAGCGCGCGCCCGGTCACGCTGCGAGGCACGTCAATCTGGGTCATGTCCGTGCCGTGAAACATGTCGGGCGACACTCCGCGAATGAGCATCAGCTCGGTCAGGTCGTCGAGCGGACCGTTCTTCGCCTGATACGGCGGGGACTGGCTGAGATAAAAATCGCTCTCCGCACCGCTGAGGCGTGGCTGGTCGTCGGGGTCAATCCAGTCGAGGACCGAGTCGGCTATCTGGCTCGCCTCGCCCACATCCACGCCGCAGAGCTTGAGCGCCTGAGCGAGGATGATCGGGTCGGCGGAATTGATGTTAAACTTCCGTTCGCAGTCCGTGAGCTTGACGTTGAACACGCCCGGGCCGAGCCGCACGTCGGTGAGCGAGACGCTGTTCAACGCCTCGTTCGTGCCCATCGGACCGCCGGCCCACTTCTGGTTGAGCGCGTCATAAGGCTCGTTCGGAATCTTCATCTGCTCGGCCACGACGTAGCGCGCCAGCTCGACGCCGGAGCGGCCCAGCCACTCGAAGTCGTAGTCGTGCGACGCGTTGCGCGCGAGCGTGGTCTCGACCTTCACAGAGTAGGCGAAGCCGCCCGCCAGCACCGCCAGCACAACGATGACGAGCATCACGATGATGAGCGCAATGCCGGAGCGTTGAGCGCGCGGTTGGAGGTTCATGGCCGGCGTGGAGGATTCTGTTCAACCTTGAACCCCGGGGGCAAGGTGATGCCCGGCGGGAGTGTGACCGGCGGCATCGGCCTGCCGCCAAGGCCCGCGCCCGGCGGCCCTCCGGCCATTTGTAAATCCCGCAGCACGCCCTGCCCTCCGGGCGAAATCACGCTGCTCACCAGCATCGCGGGCTGCGCGCTGGCCTTGGTGCCAGCGCCGAAACCCAGCGTCACGCGCACCATCTTGGGCACCTGGTTTGTCTGCAACCATTCGACATCCCAGTCGTTGAGGTTCGTGCTCCAGAATTCCACGCCGAAGATGCTGAGGTCGCGTGTGAGCGTGAGCGTGTAGGATTCCTCCACCGGCGAGTTGGTCGGCGTGAGGAGCGAGGTCTGCCGCAGCACGAGCGAAGGCGGGCCGTTGTTCGTGCCCGGCTGCACGGCGAAGGTCACGCGCCGCAGCGGCTGGTTTGGGAACATCCCGCTGCCGGGAAAATCGTTCGGCAGGTGCGCGACAAAACTCAGGAGCGCGAACTTCTCGTCCGTCGTGTCCGTGAGGAAGGAGTAGTAGCGCGGGTTGCCCGCGTAGAGCACGGCGGAGGCGAGCGATTGCTCCAGCGTCTGCCGCGCGATGCGCATGCGCTGCACCTCGTCGGCGGCGGTGTTGCCGACCTTCGCGGCACGGAGAACGGCGGTCCAGCTTGCGTAGATCGCGGTGACGACCGTGCCGAGGATGGCGACGGCGACGAGGACCTCGATGAGGGTGAAGGCGGGGCGGTGACGGGTGACAGGTGACGGGTGACGGGTGGGGCGCGCTGTGGCCGGACGCGCGTCACATGTCACCTGCCACATATCACTCACGACATTCATCGCCTGATCCCCGAGCTGATGCCCATCGGCGATTCGGGGCGATAGAGGAAGATGGACAGCCGGCTTTCGACGGGATACCGGCCGCCGCCCGAACCGTCCTGCACGACGAAGTCCACCTGGAACAAGCCGTTCGTGCCGACCATCGTGAGGTTGCGGCTCCACGAGACGCCTGGGTAAAGGCTGCCGAAGTTTCCGGAGTCGCTGCCTTCCTCGAGCTTGTTCGTCAGCGACAACTCGGACGCCAGACTGCCGATGTCCACGGCGGGTTTCTGAAGCCGCTGCACGTTCTTCAGGTTCGACGAGACCAGCTCCAGGATCGAGAACACGCACATGAAGAAGATGGCCACGGCGATCATGACCTCGAGGAGGGTGAAGGCGGGAGTGATGCGTGATGCGTGATGCGTGATCAAATTCGAGGGCGACCGGCCCTGCTCACGCAGCACGCAGCACGCATCACGTTGCCGCGTCACCCTCATCTCATCACCTCGTAGTCGGCCTTGCCCGTGATGGGGTCGAGCGTGATTTTCCGAAGCTCGCCGTGCAGCGAGCGCAGCACGACGGTGAACTCGTCGCACGTCCCGTTCGCGTGGAAGCGAACGGCCACGGCCTCGGCGTCCTTGAGCAACTGAAAGTTCACAGCGAGTTCCTCGATGCCGACCTCGCTGGGCAGCTTCACGGAAAACATGGCGTGGCCCTCGCCGGCCTTCGCCTCCGTCCGCGAGCCGCCACCACCGGAACCCTCGGCCTGACCGGTGGGCGCGACATCGAAGGTGTAATCCTGCGGCCGGATGCGCAGCTCAACCACCACGCCACGCAGGATGGCCTGCGCGCGCGCCGTGGAGCAGGCCTCTAGCACGCCCTGGAGCGCGTTGCGCATCGGCGTCTTGTTCTGCGCGGAGACGAAGGCGGGGATCGCGACCGTCATGAAGATCGCGATGAGGCCCACGACGATCATGATCTCGATGAGGGTGAAGGCGCGTGTGATGCGTGGCGTGATGCGTGATGCGTGATGAGTGATGCCTTCCGAGCGCTTCCGGCCTTGCTCACGCAGCACGCAGCACGCAGCACGCCCCACCTTGTCACGCGTCACTTTCATCGTCCCATGCTGGTTCCGATGTTCGACGTGATCGAGAACATCGCCTGCAACACGCTCAAGAGCAGGAAGCCCACGCCCAGCGCGATGCCCACGATCATCACCGGCTCGATGAGGTTGGTCATCACGCGCAGGCCGATGTTCAGCTCGCTCTCGTAAGTGTCGGCCAGATTGCGCAACGCGCCAGGCACGTCGCCCGTGTCCTCGCCGATCTTGATGAGGTCAATCATGAGCTGGGGGAAAACTTTGCTGCGGGCCAGCGGCTGCGCGATGGTCTTGCCGTCCGTCACCGCCTCGCGCGTCTGGGCGATGGCTTCCTTCAGCACGGAGTTGGGGATGACCTGCTCGGTGATCTTGAGAGCGGTGAGCACGGAGACGCCGTTCTGCATGAGGGTGGAGAGCGTGCGCGCGAACTGGCCGAAGAGATGCAGCCGCACCACCTTGCCCACGACCGGCGCGTTGAGCTTCCAGCGGTCGAGCGTCTTGCGGCCCAGGTCGCTCGCGCGGAAGCGCAGGAACACGATGCTGCCCGCCACGAGCACGACGCCCATCGTGAGCAGGTAAATCGGGTCGCTGAAGAAGTTGCTGATGCCGATGAGCAGCCGCGTGGAGGCCGGCAGGTCCACCTTCATGTCCGCGAAGATGCTGAGGAACTTCGGCAGCATGTAGGTCATGAAGAAGAACACGATGACCAGGCCCGTGAGCATCACGAACGCCGGGTAGATCAACGCCGCCGTGAACTTCTGCTGCACCTCGGCGAACCGCTCGAAGTGCTCCGCGAGTCGCCGCAGCACGTCCTGGAGCGCGCCGCTCTGCTCGCCCGCGCGCACCATGTTCACATACATGTCCGAGAAGATCACCGGCTGCTTGGCCATCGCGTCGGAGAGGCTGCGGCCTTCGGTCACGTCGGCCTTGAGCTGCTTGCTCACCGACGAGGGAATGCCTTTGGTCTCCAGATGCGTCATGCTGTTGAGCGCGACTGTGAGGGGCATCCCGGACTTGAGCAGGTTGGCGAGCTGCTGCGTGAAGGTGGCGAGCTCCTGCAAGCGCGGCTTGCGCGGACGCAACGCCGCCTCGCGTAACGTCGGCGGGAGCAGACGCGTGAGATCGAACGCCGCGCCGCCTGCCTTGGCCGCCGTCGCCGCACCGCCCCTGGCCGCCTCCACCGCGACGGGGAAGAGGCCCAGCTTGTCTATCTGCGCCAGCGCCGCGCCGCGGTCAGTGACATCGAGGAGGCCGCTGACGATCTCGCCGGAACGCTTGCGGGCCTTGTAGGTGAACTGCGCCATGTGCTGGCGATACTTAACCAGCGGGAGGGGAAAGTTGCGAGGACGGAAGCGCTGAGAGCCGGCGGCGTGCGGCCTCCAGGCGGCTTCAGCGTTCGAGTGGCATTGGTGAAACCGTTGGCCCGTGGACTCCGGGCGCTGAAGCGGCGTGAACGCCACGCCCCTCTGCCTCTTCCAGACGGGGGGCAGTGTCCGGATGCGTCCGCTTGTCTTCACGCGGCCAAGAACGGGCTTGCGCGGACAGAGCCGTTGCCTAAGCTCCACGGCACGGTTTGCACTGAGGTTGAGGCCACAGATTTCGCCGGAACAAATGAGCAGCGAACAGCCAACAAGCAACCCCGGCACTTTTCGTCCGCCGTCCTTCGATGACAACCTCGGCGCGGATGTGACGAGTCCCGGCACGATGTCGCTGGGCGTGGGTCAGAAGGTCTTCACCCATTTCACCCTCAAGCGCCTGCTCGGCCAGGGCGCGATGGGCATGGTCTGGCTCGCCCACAACGGCAACCTCAACCGCGAGGTGGCCCTGAAATTCCTCCCGCAGGTTCTCGCCAGCGACAGCCTCGTGCTCGACGAGCTGCGCCGCGAGACGCTCCGCTGCCTTGACCTCTCGCATCACCACATCGTCCGCGTCTATGGCCTGGAGCTGGGCGAGGCGGGCACGGGCGCGGGCGGCAAGCTGGCGGCGATCCACATGGAGTTCGTGGACGGCTTGACGTTGCGCGAGCTGATGCACAAGCGGGTGAAGGAGGAGGGCAAGCCGCCCATCTTCGAGGTGCGGGAGATCGCCGGGTGGGTGGACCAGCTCTGCGACGCGCTGCATTACGCGCACACGAAGGCCAAGGTCGCGCACCGTGATCTCAAGCCCTCGAACATCATGGTCAACAGCGCGGGCGAGGCGAAGCTCGCGGACTTCGGCGTGGCTCGCAAGATCGTGGACAACCTTGCGCAGGTCACAAACCTGATCGTCGGCACGGGCACCACGGCTTACATGAGCCCGCAGCAGATGAACGGCGGCGTGCCGCATCCGACGGACGACGTTTATTCGCTGGGCGCGACGATCTTCGAGCTGCTCACGAGCAAGCCACCGTTCTTCAGCGGTGACATGAGGCATCAGGTGGCGCAGGTCGCCCCGGCCACGATGTCGCAGCGGCGCGAGGAGCTGGGCTTCACCGACTGCGAGCCGATTCCCGACGTGTGGGAAACAACCGTCGCCGCCTGTCTCTCCAAGAACGCCGAGGACCGCCCGCAGTCGTGCGCGGACGTCGCGATGATGCTCAAGGGCGAGGCCCCTGGCGCTGCTGCGGTGTCCTTCGACAAGCGCGGCCCCGCCACCCAGCGCCCGAAGACCAAGCCCGCCGCGATGCCCGTTGCGCCAAGGCCTCAGGCCGACGCAGAGCCACGCAAGGGTTTCCCGCTCATGCCTGTCGTCGCGGGCGTGGTGGTGCTGCTCGCGTTGGTGGGCGGCGGCATTTGGTGGAAGAATCAGGACGCCAAGCCGAAGGGCGGCGCTCCCGGCACGCCAGAGGCCAATGTGCCTGTCACCGCTCCCGAGGCCCCCGGCGCGGCGAAGTTCGGCAGCATCTTCGTCAAGAGCGAGCCGGCGGGCGCGGTCGTGATTCTGGACGGTGCGTTGATCCAGAACTCGCCGACGAGTTTCTCCAACGTGAAGGTGGGCAAGCACAAGCTCCTGTTCCGCTTCGATGGTTACGAGGACGAGCGCAAGGAAGTGACCGTGCCCGAGGGCGAGCCGCTGGATGTGAAGGTCACGCTCAAGCGCCAGGCCGGCGAGCTGCGCGTCGAAAGCAAGCCGGACAAGACCGCGTTTGTCCTCAGGAGCCTGCAGCCCGACGGCGCGGAGATCCGCGGCGAGACTCCGTTCAAGACAAACCTCGTAGTGGGTCGCTACGCCGTGACCTTGCAGCGCGCCGGCCATGCGGACTTCACGGCCACCAACAGCGTCGAGCGCGAGAACCCGGTGCTGGTCAGCCATGAGTTTCCCGAGGGCGCGCTGGCCATCAAGAGCACGCCGCCGGGCGCGGCCTTTGAGGTGACGAAGGACGGCAAGCGGCTCTTCGCAGGCGTGACGCCGACGAATTTCAGCGACCTCCCGGCGGGCAGCTACAACGTCAGCATCCGGAAGGATGGCTTTCAACCCTTCACCGACTCGGTCGCGATTGTGAAAGGCATCCTGACGCCGGTGCATTGGGACAGCACGGACAAGCTGGTGCGCGGCGGCTTCGCGATCACGACGGTTCCGGCGGGCGCGGTGGCGACAATCCCCGACCAAGCCCCGAAGATCACGCCGGCGAACTTCGGCCAGCTCGCGCCCGGCAAGTTCACCGTGACGTTCACGCTCGATGGCTACGAAGCCCAGACGAAGGAAATCGAAGTGAAGGGCGGTGCCGCGCCGGACGCCGGCTCCGTCGCATTGCAGCGCTCCACCGGGACGCTGGTGGTTTCCTCCAAGCCCGCCGAAGTGAGCTACGAGGTGCAGCCCGTCGCCGTGCTGGGGCCGGCCGTCGCCGCGAAGAAGGGGACGACCAAGCCCGCCGCAGAATCGCTCACGCTGCCCACCGGCACGTATCGCGTGGCGATGTCCCGGCCCGGCTGGCCGGCCTTCAGCCGCGAGGTGACGTTGGGCCGCGGGCAGTCCGCGCCCGTCGCCCACACCTTTGAGCAGGGCACCTTAAACGTCGCGACCAAGCCCGCCGGCGCGAAGCTCACTGTGAACCGCCAGCCCGCGAGCCAGTTCCCCCTCGTCCTGCCGCCCGGCCCCGTGGAGATCGTCGCCTCGCTCGGTGGCACCGCGCCGAATCTCACGAACAACGTCGCACTTGAATCAGACCAGCAGCTCGCGCTCACGATGGTTTTCCCCGGCACGTTGCGCATCACCACCGAGCCGGCCAACGCGGAGGTCTTCGTGGACGGCAAGTCGCGCGGCAAGGCGTCTCCCATGCTGGCACTTGCGGGCCTGACGCCGGGCGACGTGAAGTTCGAGGTCCGTTCCGACGGCCATCACCCGAGGACGACGAACGTGACCGTGAACCCGGGCGAGTTGCGTGAGTTCAAGGTCATGCTGGCGAAGATCGAAGCGCCGAAGCCGCCTCCGGTCGCGCCCCCGACGGTTGTGCCGCCTCCGCCCAAGCCGCCCACGCCCGCGCCCGAGGTGAAAGTCCCGCCCGTGCAAGTGGCCAAGGCCATCCCCGTCGCGAAGACCCCGCCCGTTGGCGCAAAGGCGTGGAAGAACAGCCTTGGCATGGATTTCGTGGCCGTGCCCCAGATCGCGGCACTCATGTGCGTCCACGAGACGCGCGTGCAGGACTACCGGGATTTCGCGAAGGAAAAGGAGTTGTCATGGGAGCCGGTGGCCGCGTCAGCCCCGCAGGGTGACGACCATCCTGCGGTGCATGTCACGTGGCCGCACGCGCGCGAATACTGCGTCTGGCTCACGGCCCGTGAACGCAAGGCCGGGACGCTCGGCGCGAGCCAGTCCTACCGTTTGCCCACTGACCTGGAGTGGAGCATCGCCGTCGGCCTGGAGAAGGAAAAAGGCGCGACCCCCTCCGACCGTGGCAAGAACGCTCCAAAGGACCAGGCCCCCTGGGGCGAGACCAAGGACGCGCCGCCGCCCAAGGGCGCAGGCAACTACGCGCTCGGCGCGGGCAGCGACACCTTTCCCGGCACCGCTCCGGTGAAGAGCTTCAAGCCAAACCAGTTTGGCCTCCACGACCTCGGCGGCAACGCATGGGAATGGTGCGAGGACACGTTCGCAAGCTCCACAGGCGTGAATGTCATGCGCGGCGGCTCGTGGAAGACGGATGTCATCAAGGGCTCGCGGCCCACGATCTTTCAGATGCTCTCGGGCATGAGGTTCCCCGGGGCCATCGCGACGGACGACACCGGCTTCCGGATCGTGCTGGACCTGGGCAAGTGACTTTCGCGCCATGTCTGAACCCGAACCTCCAAAGACAGACGAGTCAGTCATGCTCCGCCGCCTATCGCTGGCGGTGATTTTTTTCAGCGACCTGGTGGACAGCACCAAGCTCAAGGCGCAGGTGGGCGAGCGCCGCGCAGGCGAGGTCATCATGCGCCACCACGAGGGCGTGCGGATGCTGCTCAAGAAATTCCCCGGCGGCCAGGAGATCGAGACGGCGGGCGACCAGTTCCTCCTGCTCTTCAGCAACACCACGGACGCGACGCAGTTCGCCCTCCGGCTGCACCACCAGAACCGCCAGTTGAGCGAGGACCTCAAGGCCAAGGTGCTTGACCGCGTCGGCATCCACATCGGCGAGATCGCGCTGCACGACACCAAGAAACCCGGCTCGGAGAACACCAAGGTCTTTGGCAGCCACGTGGACCTCGCGGCGCGCATCCAGTCGCTCGCGGACGGCGGGCACACGTTGATGAGCGGCGTCGCCTTCGAAAACGCCAAGATGATGTTCGGTGACGAGTCCATCCCCGGCCTGGGCGAGTTGGCCTGGATCAACCACGGCCCCTACCAGCTCAAGGGCGTGCCCCGGCCCGTGAGCATCTGCGAGGTCGGAGAGATTGAGCACGTCCGCTTCGCGCCGCCGCCCGACACGGAGAAATGCCAGCGTGTATCCTCCGAGACCACGCACACGGCCAAGCCGGCTGCGAACCAGGCGGAGCTGCGCATCCCGAACCTTTTTCTAAAGCTCCCGCAGTTCTGCCACCGCCTGCGCCTGGTGCCCGAGCGCCCTGATTCCGTGCGCGAGCTGTGGCTCGTCTCCGGGCCGGAGTTCAAGATCGGCAAAAACCACACCGCCCCGGACAACAACCACGAGAACGAGTCTGATTGGATCTCCTGGTTCTGGCCGCGCAACCCGGAGAACGACGAGAAGACCCGCCAGATCAGCCGCGTCCACGTCGTGCTCGGCTGGCTGGACGCCGGCCTGACCGGCGCACGCGACAACCGCAGCAAGAACGGCTCGTTCTTCGACGGCATCCCGCTGGCCAGCAACGATTGGATGCCCATCAAGTCCTCCGGCCAGCTCCGCATCGGCGCGGAATACGCGCTGGATCTCAAAATTCACCCCTCCGCGCTCAACGGCGAGCCGCTGGTCAAGAACCTCAAGTCCCTGCCCGGCTTGCCGCAGCCCGTGGATTTGCCGGTGCGTGGCGCGATCACCTTCCGCCCCACTGCCTGCCCGCCGCCCTTCCGCGAGAGCTACTGGATCCTGACAGACGCGACGTTCGGTGCCGGTGACACGAACCCGGTTCACCTGCCCTACGACGGTCTCGCGCCGGTGCAGGGGCGCTTCCACCACTTCCGCGGCTGCTTCTGGCTCGAGGGCATCGCGGCGAACGAGGCGCTTCAGGTCAACCGCTCTGTGCTCCATCCCGGCGAGATTGTCCCCATGATGACCGACCAGACCGTCCGCATCGGGCCGAACACGTTCAAGGTGTCGGTCGTGTCCTGAGCCTGCCTCCACGGGGAATTGGCCAGCCACGGATGGAAACGCTCGGGCAAGGAAGGGCAGGCCGGTTCTCCAATGCCGCTCCGCAGCCATCCGTGTCCATCCTTGGTTCAACTTGGAGTGCTGCTGAACGCGGAGCATCGCCCGTGGCTCGCCGTCTAACCGGACGCAATTCTGGTTCCACGCTTGCTCCTGTGGGCGGTGCTTTCCTATTGTCACACAATGAAACGACTTCTCCTCGTCACGGCGCTGGCCGGCTGGCTGGCGATGCCCGCCCCCGCCCGCGCGCAGAACCTTGTCGGCGACGCCGTGCGCCAGGAACTGGAGGACCGCCTCCGCCGCGTTGAGCGCGACCTCGAGGCCGTGAAGGAAACGAACGAATCGCTGCGCAAGAGACTGGCCTCGCTCGACACCGTCGTCGGCGAGGTCAGCCGCGCCGCCGTCGAGCGCGCGAACTCAAACAACAACCTCCTCAAGCTCGCCGCATCCAAGTCCGAGCTGGAGCAGTTGGCGAAAGCACTCAAGGAAAGCGAGCAGCACCGCGAAGCCGACAAGAAGTGGTTCGTCGAGCAGCTCAAGGAGCTGGGCAAGCTGATGGGAGCCGCCACCAGCGCTGCGCCGCCGTCCCATTCATCCAGCTCGCCGAAAGCCGCCAAGGCCAAATCCGAGTCCTCTGGCAAGAGCACGCCCCTGCCGCCCGGCGTCCCCGACAGCGGCGTTTATCACCTCGTCGAGAAAAACCAGACCGCGCTGGAAATCCTCAAGGCCTACAACGACGACCAGAAGTCCAAGGGCCGCCCCGGCAAGATCACCCTGAAGCAGCTTGAGGCCGCGAACCACGGTTTGAACATGGACAAGCTCCGCGCCGGCCAGAAGCTTTTCATCCCCATCCCTGAGAAGTGAGCCGCGCATGAAGCTCATCCGTCGCGCGCATCTCTTCCTCGGCTGTTTCTTCACGCCGCTGCTGCTCTTCTACATCCTCACCGGCTGGTATCAGACGGTGAACCTCAACCGCCTCAAGCACCCCAGCGAGGCCGAGACGCTCCTGCAAAAATTCCGGGTTGTTCACTCGGACCAGATTTACCCAGCCGAGCAGGAGTTCGAGAAGCCGTCCTCGCCCAAGTATTTCAAGGCCTTCGTCGTCGTGATGTCCATCGCCGCCACGCTCACCATCGCGCTGGGCCTGGTGCTCTCCTTCAAGCTGCTGCGGCCCGTCTGGCCCGTCTGGCTCTGCCTCGCCCTGGGCATCCTCCTGCCCATGCTCATGCTCTGGCTCGGCCAAAAACGCTGAAGCGCCGCTTTAATTGGTTGACGCCGCCGGTGGGTTCTCTAGGTTGCGCGCCAGCTCCACTGAAGAAACGCAAGGCGAAGGAAAGACCATGGGCGCAACTCACACCATCCACCGGGCGAGGATTTTGATTTCAACGATGCTGTCCGCCGCGTGCGGCGGGGCGCGTTTGTTGCTCCCCCCCCCCAATCGAATTCTTCTTCTGCTCCTGGCCGCGTGCGCCCTGTGCGCGACGCCTGCGGCCCGTGCGGCGGACCCGCTGCCCTTGCCCGCGCCCTACTTTGATACTGTCCAGCCAGTGGTCCCGGTCGGCACCCCATTCGCTGCCTGGCTCCTGACCGACAACTACCCCGCCACGCATGGCGCGCTGTATGAGATCAGTTGGGACGCCAACGGCACCACCCACAGCGGTGAGCCAGCGCAGGGAACCCACTACCTGACTGGCGAGTTTCAGAGCGATGCTCCGGGGGTGTTTACTTTCACCGGTAGGGCCACTTGGAATTTCGAGACCGGCTCCACCACGGGGACGGCCACCAGTTCCACCGCGGTCGTCGCTGTCACCAACGTGCTCGCAATTGAGGACAAGGCGCTGGTCGGGCCAACCAGAGTCGGGCTGACCGCTCAGATGACGCCGGTGGATGCGTGGGAGTTTGTCTATTGGTCTCTCAGTTCGAGCAATGGGGGTGGTTCCCTGTCCACCAACCAAGGCATGGGCACCACGTTCACCGAAACGGGGGCGGGGGAATTCACGATCAAAGCAACTTGCGGCTCCAGTTCCGCCAGCCGTGTGATCCGAATTCCCGGTGTGGTCGCGGTTGCGGGGCCGGGGCTGGTGGCGGTGAATGACGACTACGAGTTCACCGCCACCATCAGCTACGGCCCGGCGCAGATGGCGCTGACGTGGACGGCTCAAGATGGGGCGGTGATCAGCCAGACTAACAACACGGCCACCATCCGCTTCTCCAGCCCCGGCACCAAGAACGTGACCGCTCAGTTGGGAACCACGTCAGCCTTCACCAACACGACGGCGGTGCACGGCTTCGGGTCGCCGGCGTTCCCGGCCGACGCCGCGAGCACGCTCGACCTGACGAAAGCGCCCGTGATCGGCCAGGACCGCC
>JBEBFV010000355.1:0-6871 GCA_040081795.1 Limisphaerales bacterium
GTCTTGGGGGAGGTGAGATGCTTCGCGTCGGATACGGTGAGCGTTGGGATTTGGGCAAGCAGGTCGTTGCAGACTTCGATTTCGCGCGGGCTGTCCTCGGTGAGCGAGACGCGGATGGTGTCGCCGAGGCCGTCGCAGAGGAGCGAGCCGATGCCGATGGCGGACTTGATACGGCCGTCCTCGCCCTCGCCCGCCTCGGTGACGCCGAGGTGTAGCGGGTAGTTCCAGTCCGGCCCTTCCTGCGCGAGCCGCGCAGTGAGCAGGCGGTAGCACTCAATCATCACCTTCGGGTTGCTCGACTTCATCGAGAACTTGAAGTTGTGAAAGTCGTGCCGGCGGCAGATGCGGGCGAACTCCAACGCGCTCTCCACCATGCCCAGCGGCGTGTCGCCGTAGCGGTTCATGATGCGGTCGGAGAGCGAGCCGTGATTGGTGCCGATACGCAGGGCACGGCCAAGCTCCTTCATCTTCAGCACCAGCGGGGTGAACTTCTCCTCGATGCGGCCCAGCTCGGCGGTGTAGGCGTCGTCGGTGTATTCCTTGACGGCGAATTTCTTCGAGTCGGCGTAGTTGCCAGGGTTGATGCGGACCATCTCGACCCAGTTGGCGGCCTCCATCGCAGCGTCGGGTTTGAAGTGGATGTCAGCGACGATGGGCACGAAGCGGCCGCGCGCGTGCAGCTCGGCGACGATGTTCTTCAAGTTCGCCGCGTCCTTCACCGTGGGCGCGGTGATGCGGACGATCTGACAGCCAACGGCGACGAGTTCGAGCGTCTGCTTCACGGACTCGGCGGTATCCATCGTGTCGCAAGTGAGCATGGACTGGCGGACGACGGGGTGGTTGCCGCCCATGATGACGCCGCCGCGCGCGGGGTCACCGACGACGACTTCGCGGGAAACGCGGCGGTGGAACAGGTAGGGAGAATCGCAGTAGCGCATGGGCGGAAAGATCAGAGAGCAGGATCAGGATCAAGATTAGGAGCAGGAGGGAGAAGCAGCGGGGCGAAGCTCTTGCTCGTAATCCTAATCTTAATCCTGCTCCGCATCATTGCTTCGCAGGTGCCGGTTCCGCCCCGGGAACAGCTTTCGGTGCGGATTCGATTTGCACCTCTTGGGAGAACATCGAGCGAAAGATGGAAATCCGTTTGATGTCATAGAATGTCACGTAAACCATGAAGCTCAACAGCAACACCGCGAAGGCCGTGGTGGCGTATTCCTGCAGCTTCACACTCAACGGCTTGCCTCGCAGTTTCTCGAAGATGGCCATAACGATGTGGCCGCCATCCAGCACGGGGATCGGCAGGAGGTTCATGACCGCGAGACTGATGTTGAGGAGAATCATGAACTTGAGCGCGAGCCGGTAATCGTATTTTACCTGCGCGGACAAAACCATGAAGATGCCGACAGGACCGCTCAAATCCTTGGCTCCAATGCCGGTTTGCTTCGAGTGCGCGAGAGCGCTGAAGGTCGAAGTGACCTGCTCGCATACGTCACCTAGCAGTTCCCAAGGAAGCGGACCAGGTTTCTGCAACTGGTAGATTTCCACCGTGCTGCTGCCGATTTCGACGCCGATGCGCGCGACCTTGGCGACCGGGTCGCCGCGCGGGGTGACCGAGAGTTTCATCCGTTCAGCGCCGCGCTTGAAGAGGATGTCAGTGGCCATGCCGCCCCGCTTCTGCACCTCGCCGATGAATTGCTTTTGGCCGGCAATGGGCACGCCATTGAACTCGATGATTTCGTCACCTACCTTCAGGCCCGCCGCTTCCGCCGCACCGTCCGCCAAAAGCCCTTTGATCACCGGCAGGTCGCGTGGTTCGAGGTTGAGGACTTTGAGGCCGATACCTTCCTTCACCGGCGCGGTGAGGTAATAGGTCTTCCGCTCCTCGCCGCCTTGAGCGGAGACGCCGGACGTGTTCGTCCGCGCTAGAACTACCGGCAGCACGTTGGTTCGCGACAGCGCGACAGTCTGGTAAACGTCCTCCCATGAGCGGGCCAGTTTTCCGTCAATCGAGATGATGCGATCGCCCGCCTGAATGCCGAACTTGGCCTCCTCGGAACCTGGTGCAACGTGGCCGATGATGGAAGGGTTCACCTTGATGGGCAGACCGACGAAGTAAATCACGGTCGCGATGCCGAACGCGAACACGAGATTCATGAACGGGCCGGCGAAGGCCACGAGGATTTTTGACCACGGCGAGACTGGCGGGAGTTGCTCGCCCTTCTGCTCGCCCTCCAGCGCCTCGGACGTGAGCATCTGCGGGAGCTTCACGTAGCCGCCGGCGGGAATCCACCGGATGGAGTATTCGATGCCGTCCTTGGTCCAGCCCCAGATTTTCGGCCCGAACCCGATGGCGAACGCCTCGACCTTCAGCCCGCGCTTGAGCGCCACCCAGTAATGCCCCCACTCATGGATGGCGATGGCCGCCCCGAAGAGCAGCAGGACGGCGAAAACGACGTAAATCCACTCGAAGACTTGTGCCATGTGTCAGAGCCGGTTGTCCGGCAGGGGCGCAACGTATCGGAAGCCTACCGGGCTGGCAATTGGACAAACACCCAACGCGCCCGTTCAAGGAGCGAGGGAGCGGGAGGAAATCACTTCGCAGCCGCCGGGTCGTAGTTGAGCCACGGCCCCAGCCAGCGCTCGGCCTCCACAAGCAGCATGGACTTGCGCTGCGCAAGGTCGGCCACCTGATCGCGATCGAGCTTGCCGACGGCGAAGTATTTCGAGTCGGGATGGCCGAAGTAGAAACCGCTCACGCTCGCGCCGGGCCACATGGCGAAGCTCTCGGTGAGCGAGATGCCCGCGTTCTTCTCCACGTCGAGCAGTGACCAGAGGAGGCCTTTCTCCGTGTGATCGGGGCACGCGGGATAACCAGGCGCGGGACGGATGCCGCGATAGGCTTCATCAATGAGCTGCTGCGTGGTGAGGTTCTCGTGCTTGCCGAAACCCCACTCATCGCGCGTGCGCTTGTGCATGAACTCGGCGAACGCCTCCGCGAGCCGGTCGGCGATGGCCTCGATCATGATGGCGTTGTAGTCGTCGTGCGCGGCCTTGTAGGCATCGGCGAGGGCCTTGGTTTCCTCGCCCGCCGTCACGGCAAAGGCTCCGAGGTAATCCTGTAGCGGCGCTCTGTGAGCGCCGTCTTCCGCATCTCGGCGGTCACAGACCGCCGCTACAGACTTCGGCGCGATGAAGTCGGCGAGGCACCAGTTCGGCGTGCCGTCGGTCTTCTCCGACTGCTGGCGAAGGAAGTGGAACGTCGTGCGCACGGTCTGGCGCGATTCGTCGGTGTAGACTTCCACGTCGTCGCCGACGCGGTTCGCGGGGAAGAGGCCGTAGACACAGCGCGGCGTCAGCAGCTTCTCCTTGATGACCTTCGCGAGCATCTCCTGCGCGTCGGCGAACAGCTTGCGGGCCTCCTCACCGTGTTTCTCATGCTGGAAGATGGCCGGGTAAACGCCCCGCAGTTCCCACGTGTGGAAGAACGGCGTCCAGTCAATGAACTGGGCGATGGTTTCCAGCGACACCGGTAGGTGACGACGTGAGGAGTCTCCATCTGAACCCGCAGCGGAAGAAGTGAGACTCCTCACGTCGTCTCCTACTTGTGCTGAGAGCACCCGCACGCCGGTGAACTCCGGCTTCGGCAAGTCATCGAACTTCAGCTTCGGAGCGTTCGCGCGGGCGGCGGCGAGCGGGAGGAGCTTCACCTGCTTGGCGGCGTATTGCGTGCGGACAGTTTCGTATTCCTCGCGGTGCGCCTTCACGAACGCCGCCTTGCCGTCCTTGCTCAGGAGGCTCGTCGTCACGGGCACGGCACGCGAGGCGTCGAGGACGTGGACGACCGGCTGGCTGTAGTGCGGGGCAATCTTGATGGCCGTGTGCGCCTTGCTGGTGGTCGCACCGCCGATGAGCAGTGGCAGCTTGAAGCCCAGCCGCTCCATCTCGCGGGCGACGTGCTGCATCTCGTCGAGCGACGGCGTGATGAGGCCGCTCAGGCCGATGAGGTCGGCCTTCTCCGCCACCGCGCGGTCGAGAATCTTCTGGCACGGCACCATCACGCCCATGTCGATGACCTCGTAGTTGTTACAGGCCAGCACGACACCGACGATGTTCTTGCCGATGTCATGCACGTCGCCCTTCACGGTCGCGAGCACGATTTTGCCCTGCGCCTTCACGGCCTCGCCGCGCGCGGCCATCGCGGCCTTCTCGGCTTCCATGAACGGCGTGAGATAGGCCACGGCCTTCTTCATCACGCGGGCGGACTTCACGACTTGCGGGAGAAACATTTTGCCCGCGCCGAACAGGTCGCCGACCACGCCCATGCCAGCCATGAGCGGCCCCTCGATGACGAGCAACGGCTTGCCCAACTTGGCACGCGCCTCTTCGGTGTCGGCGTCAATGTGGAGGTCAATGCCCTTCACGAGCGCGTGCGAGAGGCGCTCCTCGACGGTGCCTTTGCGCCACTCTTCTTCGACCTTCTTGTCGCTGGCAGTCGTGCCGGCGCTGGCGGCCTTGAGCTTTTCGCCGTGGGCCACGAGCCGCTCGGTGGCGTCGGAACGGCGGTTGAGCAAGGCGTCTTCCACCAACTCCTTCAGCTCCGGCTCAATCTCCTCATACACTTCGAGCATCCCCGCGTTGACGATGCCCATGTCCATGCCGGCGCGAATCGCGTGGAAGAGGAACGCGCTGTGCATCGCCTCGCGCACGGGGTTGTTGCCGCGGAAGCTGAACGAGACGTTCGACACGCCGCCGCTGACCTTCGCGTGCGGGAGATTCGCCTTAATCCAGCGCGTGGCCTCGATGAAGTCCACGGCGTAGTTGTTGTGCTCCTCGATGCCGGTGGCGACGGTCAGGATGTTCGGGTCGAAGATGATGTCTTCGGGCGCGAGGCCGACCTCGTCCACGAGGATGCGATAGGCGCGCTCGCAGATGCGGATTTTCTCCGCGTAGGTCGCGGCCTGACCATTCTCGTCGAAAGCCATGACCACGACCGCCGCGCCGTATTTGAGCACCTTGCGGGCGTGCTCGCGGAACAGCTCCTCGCCGCCCTTGAGCGAGATGGAGTTCACGATGCCCTTGCCCTGAAGGCATTTCAGGCCAGCCTCGATGACTTCCCACTTCGAGGAATCCACCATGAAGGGAGCCTTGGCGACTTCCGGCTCGCTGCCGAGCAACTGGAGGAAGCGCGTCATCGCCGCGACGCCATCAATCATCCCCTCGTCCATGCAGACATCAATGACGTTGGCCCCGTTCTCGACCTGCTGGCGCGCGATGGCGACGGCCTCGTCGTATTTCCCTTCCTTGATGAGCTTCGCGAACTTGGGCGACCCGGCGACGTTCGTGCGCTCGCCAATCATCATGAACTGGCCGATCTGCTGGGTGAAGGGCTGCGAGCCGGAGAGGCGGAGGGGCTTGGGCGCAACCGGCGCTACGCTCGCGGAGATGCCACCGAGCCGCTCGGTGCCGGATTCCTTGGCCGCAAGCTCGCGCGGGTGCCGTCCCTCCAGCGCCTTCGCGATGGCCGCGATGTGCTCGGGCGTGTTGCCGCAGCAGCCGCCCGCGATGTTGATGAGTCCACCCTGCGCAAACTCGCCGAGGAAACGGCCCATGTCCTCCGGCTTCAAATCAAAGCCCGTTGGCGAGAGTGGATTCGGCAGACCGGCGTTCGGATAGCACGACACGAACGCGCCGGACTTCGCCGCAAGTTCCGCGAGGAAGGGCCGCATCAAGTCAGGGCCGAGCGAGCAGTTCAGGCCGATGGACAGCGGCTGGATGTGCTTCACCGCAGTCCACAGCGCCTCGACGGTCTGCGCGGAAATCATCGTCTCGCCGCCGCGCCCGACCGCCGCCGAGATGGACACAGGCAGGCGAATCTTGTCCGCGTCGAAGACTTCTTGAATCGCCACGAGTGCGGCTTTGGCGTTGAGCGAATCGAAGATGGTTTCTACCAGCAGGAAGTCCGAGCCGCCCGCGATGAGCGCGCGGACTTGCTGGATGTAGGCCGCTTTCACCTGGTCGAACGTGCAGACGCGGAAGCCCGCATCGTCCGCATCCGGCGAGTTCGAGAGCGACACCGTGAGCGGTCCGATGGCCCCGGCCACGAAGCGCGGCTTGCCGTCGGCGTTCGACACGCGATCGGCCCACTCGCGGCACTGGCGGGCGGAGGTCTCGTTGATTTCCCACGCGAGGTCGCCGAGGAATTTGTCGTCCACGACCTTTTGATAAAACGCCGGGTCCTTGCGCCCGCCATGCTCGCGCGGGTCGTCCACGAAGAACTCGCTCTGGCCGATGCTCGTGGCTGAAAACGTGTTCGTCTCAATGATGTGCGCGCCGGCTTCGAGGAAGCGGCGGTGGATGTCGCAAATCATCTTCGGCTGCGTGAGCGAGAAGAGGTCGCCGTTGTTGAGCAGGTCCTTCTTCGCGCCTTTGAAGCGCTCGCCGCGCATGTCCGCCTCCGTCATCCCGTAGGCGCGGATGGTCGTGCCCATCGCGCCGTCAATGATGACGATGCGCTCGGCGAGGAGCTTACGAAGGACTTCGGCGTGGGCGGCTTGGCTCATGATTCAGAACAAACGTCCGCGCAGTGTGCGGATCAGCAGGGGAAACTCAAGGCTCGGCGCGGATTCGCGGACGCCTCAGTTCCCTGTAGCGGCGCTCTGTGAGCGCCGTTGGTTGTTGGGACGCGAAACGGCGGTCACAGACCGCCGCTACAGTGAGCACCGGCACTTGAACCCGCTACGGCTTCGTCTCATCCGGTTTCAAGAACACCACCTTCACGCCGGACTTCTTCTGCTCGGGCTTGTTAAACGCGTCCATCAATGTCGGCGGTGCGACGACGGGCGACGGAACCGGAGCGGGCGCAGTGCCCACC
>JBEBFV010000356.1:0-6863 GCA_040081795.1 Limisphaerales bacterium
CCGCGCCAAAATTGATGTGATAGGCGGCACCGTCGATGACGAGGGCGGGCACGGACTTGACTCCGGCGGCTTCAGCTTCGGCGACGCGGCCCTTGATCTGGCCGAGATGGACGATCTCGACATCGAAGCGGCTCGTGTCGAGCGCGGCGGCAATGTTTTGTTCGGCGGCGACGCAGACGGGGCAACCGGCGTGATAGAATGTGGCTTTGGTTTTCATGTGGATGTTTGACGTGTGTTTATTCGGTTGTTTTGACAACCGCTGCGTGTTGCAGCGGATGTCGCCGCCATCAGAATGCGGAACGCGAAACCGCGAAAGAGGGCACTATTGCGTGACCGGGCACCATTTTGTTCCTAATAGCCGCGCCACGGCTGAAATGATAACATCGAGCATGAAACCAAAATCAGCCGCTGCGAAAAGGCCGGGCCATCTGCACCTCTCGGAACGCGCGGCGTATCGTCGGCTGGAGGATGTGGTGGGCTGCAAATGGTCGGCGGCGGTGCTGGCGGCCATTGGTCGCGGAGTGACGCGGCCCGGGCAGCTCGAAAGGTTCATTCCCGGCATCTCAACGAAGGTGCTCACAGAGCGTCTGCGCAAGCTGCTGGATTACCACCTCATCACCCGCGCGGAGATTAGCGGCAGAGTCCCGCGCACGGAATATGCGCTGACGGCCACTGGCGTGAAACTCAACGTCATCATCGAGAGCATCCGTGATTTGGATGAAGAACACGACGCGGGCACTGAACCATGAGCACGCTAACCATCATTGGGCTCCAGACCGGCCTGCCACGCACGCTGGGAACACCGGGGGCTGTTGAGTCGATGGATCGCGAATGGACGACGGGGTTCTTTAAAGAACCGGTGGCTGGTGTGCGGCAGGTCAGGTCGCTGGGGATCGAGGGCGATGGCCAGGCTGATCTCGTGAACCACGGCGGACCGGACAAGGCGATCAATGTGTATCCGTCCGAACACTATTCGGTGTGGGAGGAGGAGCTGGGCCTCACGCTGAAAGCGGGCGCGTTCGGAGAAAACTTCACCACCACCGGCATGACAGAGCGCGAGGTGGGTGTGGGCGATGAGTTCCAATGCGGAGAGCTGTGCCTGCAAGTCTCCCAACCCCGCCAGCCATGCTGGAAGCTGGCCCGCCGCTGGCGTGTGAAGGACCTGGCCGCCCAGGTGGAGCGCACAGGCCGCACGGGTTGGTATTTCCGCATGTTGAAAGGCGGCCCCGTGCAGGCGGGCATGATGCTGACCTTGGTGAAGCGCCCCGCCCCGCAGTGGAGCATCGCCATCGCCAACGAGATCATGCATCACCGCAAAGAGGATGCCGAGGCGGCACTCGCTCTTGCAGGTTGTCCAGGCCTGTCCGCGAGCTGGCAGCGGAGCCTGACCCGCCGCGCCTTCGGTGAGGCAGCGGACACCAGTGCGCGGCTTGACGGGCCGTAAATGAACTTCAGCCAAGCAATGAATCCCGGCTTCATCATTCCCACCGCCATCATCGAGAGCATCCGTGATTTGGATGAAGAACACGGCACGGATCAATAGCTCCCTCCATATCACCATGAAAACTCTCCTCGCTCTTCTTTGTCTCAGCATCACGCATCTCCACGCGCAGGAGTTTGACCGCTACGGCGGCTCCACGGCGATCAAGGGCAAGGCGACGGGGTGGTTTCACATTGAGGAGGTGAAGGGGCGCTGGTTCTTCATCACGCCGGAAGGGCACGGCTACATCCCCATCGGGGTGAATCACGTCGGCACTTACTTTAGCGGTGGAGCGCAGAAGCTGCGGCCCACGGAGCACAACTTTGTCAAAGAACGGCACGCAGGCAGCCTGAAGGCGGCTGCCGCGCATGTGGAGAAGCTGGTGCGTGACTGGGGCTTTAACTACGCGGGCTATGATGCGCCGCCGCAGTTGCGGGAGACCATGCCTTTCTCCGCTGCATTCAAGCAGACGCAGACCTCGGGCGTGACGGTCTTCGGCCCGCCGCAGTATGTGGATGTGTTTGCACCGGAGTTCGCGGCGGACTTGGACAAGCGTGTCGCGGAGTCTTGCCGCACGCTGCGGGACGACCGCTTTCTCCTCGGCTACTACCTCATCGACCTGCCGCGCTGGGGAGACTGGACTTATCTGGACAACGAGGAAAAGAAGCAGGGCGTGAGTTGGCTTTCCTTCTTCCGCAGTCTACCGCCCGGCTCCCCAGGCAAGCTGGCGTATGACAAGGCCACCCAAGGCGCTGCGGACCTCAAAGCCGCTGAACTCGCCTTCACCGCTGAGATTGCGGACCAGTCCTACCGTCTCACCGCTGAGGCCTTCCGCCGACATGATCCGAACCATCTGGTGCTGGGCGAGCGGTTTGCAGGATCACGCCTCTTCATGCCAGTGGTGGAGAGGTCGGCGAAATATTTCCCCATCGTCGCCATCCAGCTTGAGGGTGGTTTCGATGCCGCGACGTATCGCGACATCCATCAGCGCACGGGCAGGCCCATCATCAATGCGGATCATGTCGCCAACTTCCTCACGCCCACCACGCAGAGGGTGCTGGGCGGGGCTTTGAAAGACGAAGCTGAGGCCGCTGCGCTCTACGCCCGCTATCTCCGCGCTGCCTTCACGGAGCCGTATTTCATCGGCTACAACCGCTGCCAGCTCGCCTCACGCATTTTTCAGGACGGTCCACCTGCGGCGTGGAAGCAAGGCATCCTCGATCCTGCGGGCGAACCCTATCCGCTGCTGCTAAAGAGCATCACCACGACGAATCGCGAGGTGCTGGAGCGTTTGTATCAAACCTCGAAATAAGCCATCCCATGAAACGCACGCTCATTACCACCCTTACCCTTGTCTGCGGCACGCTTGTCTTTGCCGCTGATCCGCAGTTTAAAATTGCCGAGCCGTGGTCGCCGCACCCGAAGACGACGCCGGTCACCAGAGGAGCCGGGCCACCACGTTGGTGATGACCCGGCCTGCCGTTGGTCAGGCATCAGGCGGCGCTCAGGTTGCGTCCCCGCAGAGCCCTATCCTCCGCTGAAGCAACCCAAGAGACTACACGGCCCTGCGTTGGGGACAAGCGACTCGATCATTATTCTCCTTTTGATCGCACAGACTTGTCTCCTTTTGATCGCACCACGACATGTAACAACAGACATTCGTTCTCCCCACACGCGTGGGGATGGTCCGACACGGGCGAACTTGTGCCCATCAAACGCGGTGTTCTCCCCACACGCGTGGGGATGGCCCGCTCAACGACGGCGAGGCTGTGTCACCACTGGAGTTCTCCCCACACGCGTGGGGAACTCCGCGCTGGCGCAGCCGACAGGTAAAAGGAATCCACCTTGCGGCGGATTCCCTCCTTTCTCACGCCGCCAGCTTCCGAAGCCTTCGCTCCGGCGCGGCGGGTGAGGTGGCCAATCGCGCCCGGCCCTTGGCCCACTGGCGCAGGCCGGTGATCTGCTCCGCCATCTGTTTGGCCAGCGGCACGAACTCATTGAGCACTGCAGCGATGTCGAGGTCCGTGGGTTCTCGGTCCCGCTCGTAGGCAAGGAACATTGCCTCCGTGAACGCGGCCTCAAGCTCACTGCCGGTGAACCCGTCGGTGATGCGAGCGAGCTGTGTCACGTCAAATTGTTCCTCGTCCCGGCCATGGCGCTCAATGACGAGCTTCCAGATGGACTCGCGTTCGCGCTCGTTCGGCAGGTCCACGAACCACAGCTCGTCGAAGCGCCCCTTGCGGAGCAGCTCCGGCGGCAACTGCGTCACGTCATTGGCCGTGGCGACCACGAACACGGCTTTCGTCTTCTCCTGCAACCAGGTCAGGAACGCGCCGAATACCCGGGAGGTCGTGCCGCCATCCGTGCTGCCGCTGGACTTCGTGCCGCTGAACGCTTTTTCCAGCTCCTCGCACCAGAGCACGCACGGTGCGATGGCCTCGGCGGTCTGGATGACGGAGCGCAGGTTGCCTTCACTCTGCCCGACCAGCCCGGCGAAGATGCGCCCGGCGTCCAGCTTGAGCAGCGGCACACCCAGGGACTGCGCGGTGGCCTTGGCCGTCAGGCTCTTGCCCGTGCCGGGGAGGCCCACGATGAGCACGCCCTTGGGCACCGGCAGGCCATACTCCCGCGCTCGGCGCCCGAATGCGTGCCGGCGCTGGAGCAGCCACTCCTTGAGCTGGTCCAAGCCACCGATGTCGTCCAGCGACTCGCGGGCCTCGATGACTTCGAGCAGCCCGGTCTTCTTGACCGCCTGCGCCTTCTCCCGCGCCACGATGGCGGGCTGCACGCACCCGACCTCCACGACGGACAGCGCGAAGGCGTTCTCCGCCTCCATGGTCGTCAGGCCCGACGCGGCAGCGAGCACGGCCTCGCGCGCCTCGCCGGTGAGCGGGGCGAGCTTTGCCGAAAGCAGGATGTTGTCGAGCACCGGGCGCAACGCGTCGCTCCCCGGCAGCGGGAACTCGACCACGGTGAACTCGCGTTCCAGCTCCGGCGGCAGGCACAACCGGCAGGCCGGGATGACCAGGTGCTTCTGCTGTGTCTTGGCGAGCAGCAGCACGTCCTTGAGCTTGCGCAGTAACAGCGCGTGCGGGTCCTGAAGGAACAGATGGTAGTCCTTGAGCAGGATGACCGACTTCTCCGGCAGCCCGGCGAGCGCGTCAAGCGCGGCCAGCGGGTCCGGCGCATCCACCGCCTTGTTGCTGGTGGTGTTGACCAGTCCGTCGGCCACGGACCAGAAGCAGAGGCTGTAGCCGAGGTGACCGGCGATGGCCTTGAACTCGGCCTCGACGCGCTGCTCCTCGTGCGAGAGCAGGTAAAGGCCGGGATAACCGGCGCGGAGATAATGGACGAGCTTGGCCCCGGTCTCAGACACTGAGCTTGCGCTGGCCGAGCTGGGGGGCGGGGATGATTTTGCGTTGGGCATGGATAGGTTGAGGGGTTGAGGGTTGGTAGTTGTGGGTGGCGATGCTGTGGCGGTCGGCCTGGCCGAGGTCCACCCAACGGGTGTGCTTGCACGAGCGAGAGCCGTCGGCCGCGAGGCGACGCGTCCAGCCCGGACAGTTGCAGGACAAGGACCGGTCGGTGTAACGGAGCGTCTGGTATTCACGGTCGGGGTTTGAGTCCGACGCGAAGGTCCAGACCTGGCTGATGGGCTGGCTCATGGAGTTAGTGGTTGAGGTGTTGAACTTCCCACGCCAGGCAGCGGGAACGTGAGGCATCCGAGCAGAGGATCGCCCCGCTCGCATCCGTCACGTCCCACTCCTGGGTGGCAGGGTTGAACTCGATGCTGGTGGCGCGCTCGACGTGCAGCGTGCCGATGGATTGCAGCGGGATGGCATCGGTGTGGAGACAGTGGCCGTGGCCGTCCGGGTCGAACGTCAGCACCGGGTTCATGATCCGAGCGTTTGCTGCCGCGTGGCCCGGGCCTGCTGGTGGAACTCGGGTTTCTTGACCTTCGTGTTCACCACGCCCAGCGCGGCTTCGAGGAACCGGGTGGCCTGCTCGCAGTCGGACCCCTTGAACCCGACGCCCTCGATGGTGAACTCGCCGGTGGGCGACACGATGATTTCGATGGTCGGCTTCATAGGGTGGCGAGGACGAGCTTGATGGAGCCGTTGGGTTGGGAGCGGCGCAGGACGGACATGCCTTTCTTCCGCGCTTCCAGCGTGGTTTTGTGCACACCATAGAGCTGGAGCAGGCGGCCGAAGTCCTTGCCGACCTCGCGCTCGACGTGGCCGTCCCACCAATCGGTCGTGAGACCGAAGGTGCCGTCGGGCTGCTGGTTGAGGGCCACGTCGTAGGGGCCTTTGAGCCGCAGGACGAAGTCGCCCTTGGTTTTGTTGCTGATGTAGCCGCGCGCCTCGGTGTTGGCGAGGAGCTGGAGGCCCAGTTCGCTGACGGCGGCGCGCAAGGCCCTGATGTCCTTGATCTGCGTTTTGATGGTGGTGAAGTGAGACATGGGATTGTTGAGAGTTTTAGAGTTGAGGGTTGAGAGGACCGAGGGGAGCCACAGATGCACACAGATTGGCCACAGATGAAGGCTCTCCCTCATCTGTGTTTCATCTGTGCCTATCTGTGGCCAAAACTCCCTTCGGTGTTGGTGTGGCTCAGGCGGTGGCCTCGTAGTCGAAGCTGCCCGGTGTGATTTCGGCGAGGAGTTCGTCAGGCATGACGCCGTGCTTGAGGCAGGCTTCGATGATGACTTGGCTGACGTCATCCGCCGCCAGGGTGCTCAACTCGGCCACCCATTGCTGTTCCGGGACGGCGAGCGCCGCGCAACGGTGGTGGATTTCCTCCAGCGCCTCGTCGAGCCGGAACCGTGAGCGCAGGCCGGTATCGAACCGGTCCAAGTCCCAGCGTTGCTCGGGCAGCAAGGGCCGACGTTCCACGGCGACCTCCACGAGGTTCGTCCGCCAAGCGTCGGGGAAGTCCACGATGACCTTCGCGCCCATCTGGAACCGCGCCAGTTCGTCGAGCATCCCGGGAGGCACCATCGCGGCCAGCGCGCGGTCCACCGGCCAGAACCGGCTCAGATCCGGCTCGAAACAGTGGCCGTCCAGATACAGCCGGGCGTGCAGCTCGTGCTGCTCGGCGTCCATGCGGCCCACCGTCAGGTGCAGCCCGTCCTGGTTCCACTCGTTCTGCTCGTCCGTCGAGGACTGGAAGGCGCTGGCCGAGCAATGATGATGCGCGGTGCCGAAGTAGAGCCAGTCATCCGACGGCTCGGACTGCCACGAGGCGAACCGCACCCGCGCCTGCTCCGGGGTTTCCTGCGTGGGCAATTCCCGGGCGTTCATGCCCGTGCGAGCCTCCTGCGGAAAGGCCCACGCGCCCCAGCGGCCGAGCTGGTGGTTGACGTAAAGGCGCACCTGGCTCTCGC
>JBEBFV010000357.1:0-6859 GCA_040081795.1 Limisphaerales bacterium
ACGTGGCCGGCCTCATGCCGCACCCCGAGCGCGCCTGCGAGCCGTTGCTGGGCAGCGCGGACGGGCGGCTCATCTTCGAGAGCATGATCCACGCGTTGCGGCAACGTCCGGCGGCGCTGGCGGCCTGAGCGCCAGGCGCGGCAGTCGGATACAGTCTTTCCCTCGCTTGCCTTTCCCGTCGCCAATTGCCTAACATCCGCCCGAAATGCACCGATTCGTTTTCCACCGTCGCGCCGCCCGGCCCGGCGTCCCGTTGGCTGTGTTTCTCCTGCTTCTGCTCGCGGGGCCATTCGCCCATGCACAAGCGCTCAGGAGCACCTACACGTTGCTGGACAGAGGTCAGAGCCGGACGTTCGAGGTCGCGCTGGACGAAGTTCAAGTGCGGTCCATTGATTCGGTCCAAGCGCTCCGGGTCGATGGCCTGCTCCAGGCTGAAGCGGTGAGGCTTCACGCCGAACTTCTTTCAACCACGACCGGGAAAGAGACGGAGTTGGTTCTCTACGAGGCCGGCGCGGCGCGCGGGGTGGCCTCGCGGCGGGTCTTGACCAAGCAGGTTTTGGTTCGGTTGGCGCCCGGGATGGCGGCTGGCCCTCTGGCGGCGGCGAGCGGGGCGACCGTCGGCGGCGAAGTGCCGTATTTGCCCGGCCACCATCTGTTCACCGCGCCCCAGGCGGGGGGATCCCTCAACCTGGCCGAGTGGCTTCGGACGCAGCCGGGCGTGATGTCTGCGGATCCTCAACTGGCCCGGCAGATGATCACGCGATTCGTGCCCAACGACCCGCTGTTCACAAACCAGTGGCACCTGCTGAACACCGGCCAGAACGGCGGAACGCCGGGTGCTGACATCAACGTCACCAATGTTTGGAACACCTTTCGCGGCACGGGCGTGACGATCGGCATCGTGGACGACGGCTTGCAGGGCACCCATCCCGACCTGACCAACAACGTCAACTTCGCGCTCGGCTACGACTACAACTTCAACGACAACGACCCCAGCCCGAACGTGCTCTTCGACTTTCACGGCACTGCGGTGGCGGGCGTGGCTGCTGGACGTGGCGACAATGGGTTGGGCATCTCCGGCGTCGCGTTCGAGTCCTCGCTGGTGGGCATCCGGCTCATCGCTGGCCCAATTTCAGACGCGCAGGAAGCGGCGGCGATGCTCCACAGCAACGCGGTGGTGTTTGTGAGCAACAACAGTTGGGGGCCTGCCGATGACGGGCAGAACCTCACCGCACCGGGGCCGCTGATGAGCGCGGCCTTTGCGTCCGGCACATCGTTGGGCCGCGGCGGCCGGGGCACGATTTTCATCTGGGCAGGCGGCAACGGCGGTTCGAGGGGAGACAACGCAAACTACGATGGCTATGCGAACTCGATCTACACCATCGCCGTCGGTGCGCTGAACGATCGCGGTCGGCGAGCTTCCTACAGCGAACCTGGCGCCAATGTTGTGATTACGGCTCCTGCCGGCAACGACGCCACGCGCCCGCAAGGCACTTCGACGACCGATCTGATCGGCCTTGACGGATACAACAACGGAACCACCGGCGATCCGTTGGAATACAACGACGCCGATTACACCGCCCGTTTCAACGGCACTTCATCCGCGTCCCCGGTTGTGTCTGGCGTCGTGGCGTTGTTGCTGCAGGCGAACCCGAACCTTGGCTGGCGCGACGTGCAGGAAGTCCTCATGCGCTCGGCAACCGTGAACCAGCCGTCCGACCCAGACTGGTTCACCAACGCCGCCGGTTTTCACTTCAACCACGATTTCGGTGCTGGCCTCATAAACGTCGGTGCCGCTGTGGCGCTGGGGACGAACCACATCAACTTGGGAAACCAGTTGACCTTCGCCGACCAACGGACCGCCCTTGGCCTGGCCATTCCGGACAACGACACCAATGGGGTGCTGGTCACCTTCAACGTCACCAGCGCGAATCTGCGACTCGAACACGTCACGCTCACCGCCAACATTACGCATTCAACTCGCGGCCAGATCGCGATTGATCTCATCTCCCCCCAGGGCACTGTCAGCCGCCTTGCCGAGCGGCATGGTGACGTTAACGCCAACATCACCGACTGGACCTACATGACTGTCCGCAACTGGGGTGAGCTTTCCGATGGCGTCTGGACCGTGCGCGTCTCCGACCGGACGCCCAACATCGGAGGCATCCTCAATTCCTTGAACCTCCAGCTTTACGGCACCTTCACCAATATCAACCAGTCGCCCACAAATCCGCCCAGCATCACGGCGCAGCCCAAGAGCCGCACCGTTACCCAAGGCTCAACGGTCAACTTCAGCGTCGGCGTTTCCACCAATGCGACCCAGCCCCTGCGTTTTCAGTGGCGCTTCAACGGCAGCGACATTCTTGGCGCGATCAATCCCATCCTCACGTTGACCAACGTGCAGTCCAGCGCGGGTGGCCTTTACTCCGTCCTCGTGGCAAACCCGGTCGCGACGAATGTAAGCGCCGACGCCGCCTTGTTCGTCAACGCCCCGCCGGTGGTGACGACCCATCCGCAGAGCCAGATCACCGTCCTGGGTTCGAACGTGACGTTCACGGTTGCGGCCGCCGGTTCCCCGCCGTTCACCTACCAGTGGCGGCAAAACGGCATGCCCATCAGCGGGGCGGTCAACGCGAGCTACACCATCACCGCCGCGCAGACGAACCAGGCCGGCTCGTATGACGTGCTCGTCGCCAACCCCCTGGCCTCCGTCTTCAGCTCCAACGCCACGCTCGTCGTCCTCCCGCCCTTCTCGGTCTCGCCGCAGCCGGTGAGCCAGTCGGCGATCGTGGGCAACAGCGTCACGCTCACTGCGGGAGCGGTCGGCCTAGGAGCCTTCACAGGGCCGTTCACCTTCCAGTGGACTTTCAACGGCTCCGCGCTGGCGGGGCAGACCGGGACCTCTCTCGCCCTCACGAGCCTTCAGCTCACCAACTCCGGCAACTATGCGTGCGTGGTCGGTTCACCGCTGGGATCCATTACCAGCACCAACGCGCTCGTCACGATCTTCAATCCGTTCACCGTCGCCCCGCCGGCTTTCCTGCCGGGCGGTTTGTTCCAGATGAGCATCGCTGGCGACAACGGCCTTGCCTATCGGCTCGAGTCCTCGACGAATCTGATCATCTGGACGCCAGTGGTTACCAACACCGTTTCTGGCGGCGCGGCCAGCTTCACGGACAGCGGAGTTGCCAGCCAGGTGCTGCGCTTCTACCGCATCGTCCTGCTGCCGTAGCGTTGACCAGTCGAGTCCAGCCCCTCCATGCACACGGCTCCGCCCAGCATAAGCCTTCCGGCCCACGCCATCGGCCAGGCGGTCTTCCTGCGGACTGGAATCCCGGATTACGTGGAGGTGACGCTTGCGTTTCAGACGTTGGAAGAGCTTGTGCGGCTTTGCTCCGAGCCGAGGCCCGGCCTGACCTTGGAACGCGTCGTGGTGTTCGCCATGCAGGACGGCCAGCCTGCCGCGTTGACGCTCGGGTTCATCTCGGCCAGCAAGGGCACGCGGCTGGGAGCCTTCCATCCCGAGTTCAAGGTCTGAACCCAGCGCGCCGGTTCAAGGCCGCAGGTCGGTAAAAATTCTCGTCTGACTCCGCTCACGCAGCACTCTGGCCAGCGGTGTCTTTCCTTGGGGCGCAAGCGATTCCCTCAATGCCGTCTCCTTCCCAACGCCGGAAGCCAGCACCCAGACTTTGCGCGCGGCGGCAATCGCCGCGTAGCCCAGCGTGATGCGGCGCGGCGGCGGCTTGCTCGCGGTCACGGCGCGATAGACGGCGGGGGAACGCATCGTATCCTCCGTTTCGCCGGGGAACAGCGAGGCGACGTGTCCGTCCTCGCCCATGCCCAGCAGCACGAGGTCGAGGACTGGCTGACCAGCGGCACTGACCGAAGCAAACTGAAGCAACTCCGCCTCCGCGTGACGCGCTGCGAGATCTGGCTCATCCTCGCCGCGAATCCTGTGGATGTTCAGCGGCGGCAATCCCAGCGGCGTGAAGAGCAGCTCGGCCGCGCTGCGGTAGTTGCTTTCCGCGTCGGCCGGTGGCACGCAGCGCTCGTCGGCCCAGAAGAAGTGGACCTGGGCGAGCGAATGGCCACGCTCCGCCGCCATGCGCGCGACCGCGCTGAAGAAGTCCTTGGCGATGCGTCCGCCGGAGAGGGCGACAGCTTGCGATGGAGCAGTCCCCTGACTGGGTTTCAACGCTTCCAGCCATTTCGCCGCAACAGCATTGGCGAGGCTGGCTGTGTTCGGGAAGGTCTGGAGGTTGGGTCCGTTCAAGGTGCTGCCGGGGGAGGGATCGAATTAGATGGTTGGGCCGGGCCTTCGCTATCTGGCTTTCCAGCGGCAATGTCGGTTGCGGCGAGTGCTTCGGCGAGCAACCGATTCCGGGCTGCGAGATACCAGGGAAAACAGATCGGCCAGACCGCCGCACAGACAATGAACAACACACACGGCCCGGGCATGAGTCGCGACCGACCTTCGAACAAGCAGGTTTGCCGCGAATCCCAAGCCACCCAGACCGAGGAGCCGATCCATATCAACCCAGTGAAATAGTCATCGAGCAACCCGGTCAGCACCGCCAATCCCGCTGGTAGCGCGATGAGGGCGACCGTGGCTAGGATGGCAATGATCCAATTCACTCGGGGGGATACTATTTTGCCGGCTGCGGATCGCGCCAGACGTGACCGCTCGGCGCGAGCAAATCCTCGGCGGCGACCGGGCCCCACGTTCCGGCGGAGTAAAACTCGCGGTTCGTCAGCGGCTTGTTGTCCCAGCCCGCGCGGATCGGGTCCACGATGCCCCACGCCGTCTCCACCTCGTCGCGACGGATGAAGAGCGTCGCGTCGCCGGCGATGGCCTCCAGCAGCAGGCGTTCGTAGGCCTCCGGTGTGTAGGCGCCGAACTCGGAGTCGTAGCTAAAGTGCATCCGCACCGGGCGCACCTGCAGGCTCGCGCCGGGCACCTTGCCGTTGAAGCGCAGCGTGATGCCTTCGTTCGGCTGGAGTCGTAGCGTGATGGCGTTCGGGTCCAGCTTCAGCCCGCACTTCGCGGCGAAGAGGACGTTGGGCGTCGGGCGGAACTGGATGCGCACCTCGCTCGCGGAGAGCGGCATGGACTTGCCCGTGCGCAGGAAGAACGGCACGCCGCTCCAGCGCCAGTTGTCTATGAACAGCTTCAGAGCGAGGTAGGTCTCGACGTTGGAATCCGTCTTCACCTTCTCCTCCTGCCGGTAACCGTTGCGCAGCTTGTCGTCCACCATGCCGGCGAAGTATTGCCCGCGCACGACCTGCTTGCTCACGTCGCGCACGGGGCGGATGGACTTCAGCAGCTTCACCTTTTCGTCGCGCACCGCCTCGGCGTCCAGTGACACCGGCGGCTCCATCGCGATGAGCGAGAGCACTTGCAGAAGGTGGTTCTGCACCATGTCGCGCATCGCGCCGGACTCCTCGTAATAGCCGCCGCGCCCGCCCACGCCGACCTTCTCGGACACGGTGATCTGCACATGATCCACGGACGTGCGGTTCCAGAGCTGCTCAAAGATCGCGTTTGAGAAGCGGAACATCAGGATGTTCTGCACCGTCTCCTTGCCGAGGTAGTGGTCAATGCGGAAGATCTGTTTCTCGTGCGCGAATCGAGTCAGCTCGTTGTTCAGCTTGAGCGCGCTGGGCAGGTCGGTGCCGAAGGGTTTCTCCACCACAACGCGCTGCCATTCGCCGGGGGGCTCGTCGCGCTTGAGCAAGTTCGCGTGGCAGAGCTGCTCCACCACTGCGCCGAACTGGCTGGGAGAAATCGCGAGATAGAACAACAGGTTGTTCCGCAACTCCGGCACGCCGAAGGACGCGAGCTTTTCCGCAAGCCGCGCGTAGGCCGCCGGGTCGGTCAGGTCGCCCTGGCAGTAGGAGACGTTCGCGGAGAACTCGGCCCAGACCGCCTCGTCCACCGACTTCGAGCGGCTAAACTGCGCCACACCGGCCTTTAGTTCCTCGCGCCACGCCGCGTCGTCCTTCTCGCGCCGCGCGAAGCCGACGATGCGCACGGGGTTGGGCAGCGCCTTCTCGACGGCGAGGTGGTAGAGCGCGGGGATGAGCTTGCGGATGGTGAGGTCGCCGCTCGCGCCGAAGATGACGATGGTGCAGGGGGACACGGCCTTGCGCCCGTCGTCGAGGCGGCACGCCATGAGTTCGTCGAGTTGGTTTAGGTCGTCCATACGATGGCAGACAGTGAAGTTCCGGGTTCAAAGTTCAAGGTTCAAAGTCACTCGCGACGGCCAACTTTGAACTTTGAACCTTAAACTCGGAACTCCACCCTCAGCGCATGGATCTCTCTGGCAAAGCCGCCGTCGTCACCGGCTCCTCTCGTGGTGTGGGCCGTGCCACCGCGCTCGCACTCGCCCGCCGCGGCTGCCGTGTGCTCATCAACTACAGCACCTCCCGCGATGAAGCGGAGCAAACCGCGGCTGAAGTCCGCGCGCTCGGCGGCAAAGCCGTCTGCTTCGCGGGCAGCGTGGCCGATGATGCGGTCTGCCGCGCGATGATGGACATGGCGGTGCGCGAATTCGGACGCCTCGATGTGCTGGTGAACAACGCCGGCACCACACGCTTCATCAACTTCCCAGACCTCGAAGCTGTCACGGACGACGACTGGAACCGCATCCTCGGCGTGAACTTGAAAGGCCCGTTCCAGTGCGCCCGCGCCGCGCGTCCGCACCTCGAAGCCAACGGCGACGGCGTCATCATCAATGTCGCCAGCGTCGCGGGCATCGTCGGTTCGGGCAGCAGCATCCCTTACTGCGCCTCGAAGGCGGCGGTCATTAACCTCACGCTCGCACTCGCTCGCACGCTTGGGCCGGGCATCCGCGTGAAC
>JBEBFV010000358.1:0-6837 GCA_040081795.1 Limisphaerales bacterium
ATGTGCGAGTTGCAGGTGCTCGACGACACCGCCGAGAAATACGCCAAGCTCGACGCCCGGCAATACCACGGCTCCGCCTACGGCATGGTCGCCGCCAAGCGCGGCGCGCAGAAGCCCGTCGGCGAGTGGAACCAGCAGGAAGTCACCGTCAAGGGCAGCACCATCAAGGTCGTGCTCAACAGCCAGGTCATCCTCGACGCCGACCTGAGCAAGGAAGACCCCGAGAAATTCATGGGCAAGTCGAAGCATCCCGGCCTCGCGCTCACGAAGGGCTTCTTCGGCTTCGCCGGCCACGGTGACGCCGTCGCCTTCCGCAGCATCAGCATCAAGCGGCTGGATTGATGGAACGCGGACGCCCATGTCCGCAGACAGTTTAGTCCTCGCTCCGGTGAATCGCATCGCCTCAATCGGAGCGCAGTTCTGGCGCTGGCTGGAAACCCAACGGCCGCTGAAGCGCGGCGGCATCAAGGTGGCGTTGCTCGCCGTCGTGGTTCTGTTCGCCCTCTACCCAAACCCCGTTTTGCTCGTCCGGCAGCTCGGCCACTACCTCGACACGGAATCGCTCATCCAGCCAAACCTGCCCGCGATGCCGGAGATCAACCGGGACATTGACCAGCTCATCGCGACCAACACACCGGCGCTCACCGAGCTAAAGGCAGTCGAGCGCTTCGTCTATCGCCGCATCCCGTATCAATACGACTGGCACGGCTGGTGGAACCTCGACTACTGGCCCACCGCCGCCGAGGTCTGGGATCGCAAGCGCGAGGATTGCGACGGCCGCGCCGTGCTGGCCGTGAGCATCCTCCGCGCACGCGGCCACGCGGACGCCCGGCTCGTCGCCAACCTCCAGCACGTCTGGGTCGCCGTTGGCACGAACGAGCTGATGGGGCCAATGGCCGACAAGAATTTCCGGCGCGAGGGCGGCAAGACAATCATCACGTTTCCCGCGCTGAAGACCCTGCTGGATTCTCTGGCGATGACCTGCAAGTTCCCCGCGTGGCGCGTGGTGTTGATTCTGCTGACACTACTCGCGCTGGCGTTTCATCCAGCGGCGGACACGGGGCGCTTCACGCTGCTCTGCGCCGTGATGCTCGCGGGCTACGCCGTCTTCCTCGACTGGTGCGTGCGCCGCACGGACCGCGACGCTGCGGGCTTCGACTCGAACTTTCCTGTGGCGGCGGTGCTGATCATCGGCTCCGTCGTGATGGCGTGGCGCGGCGTAAGGGGGACACTCCTGTCCCCCAAGCCGCCGCAGAACTGATACCTTTCACTCCGCGTCGGCGGCTGGTCCGACAAAGGGGACAGGAGTGTCCCCCCCTTACTGAGGCTCACCGCGCCTTCACTTGTGTCCACGCCTCGTCGAAGAGCTTCGTCTTCGCTCCAAGGTCTTCGAGGAACTCGAGCTTCGCCATCACGTCTGGCGGCGGGTAAATGGCCGGGTTCCGCAAATCCTCCGGCTTGATGAACGCCCGCGCCGCCGCGTTGGGCGTGGCGAATTGCAGGAAGTTCGAGAGCCGCGCGCCGACCTTCGCTTCGAGGACGTGGTTGATGAACTTCTCCGCGAGGTCGCGATGCGGGGCCTTCGCCGGGATGCACAAATTGTCCACCCAGATCTGGCTGCCCTCGCGCGGGATGATGTAACGCAGCGAGGCGTCGTCGGTCATCGCGCGCGCCGCTTCTCCGCTGTAAACGATCGCGGCGGCAACGCTCTTGCCGACGACTTTGTTCTTCGCCCCGACGCTGCCGTCGAATCCGGCCGCGCGTTTCTTCGCCTCGATGACGAGGTCGCGCACGGCCTTGAGGTGGGGAATCTCCGTCGAGTTCAAGCTGTGCCCTTTGAACTTCAGCGCAGCGCCGAGGCAGTCGCGCACCGAGTCAATCAGCACAAATTTCCCCGGCTGCTGCTTCGCATTGAACACCAGTCCCCACGTCTCCGGCACCGGCTTGCCCGCCGTTGGTCGCACGAGGATGCCGACAGTGCCCCACTGGTAGGCCACGCTGAACTTGTTCCCCCGGTCATACGGCGGACTGGCGAATTTCGGATCGAGGTTCTTGAGGTTCGGCAGGTTTGCAGGTCGCAGCGGCGCGAGGAGCCCGAGCTTCACCATCGTCGGCACGAGATGGTCTGGCGGAACCACGAGATCGTAGAGCGCGGTGCCGCCGCCTTGCAGCTTCGCGAGCATGGACTCGGCGTCCTCATACACGTCCACCGTGACCTTGCAGGCGAACTGCTGCTCGAACTCTTTCACGACCTGCGGGTCGAGGTATTCGCTCCAGATGAAGACATTGAGCTTCGCCTCGGCTGCCGAAGCCGGCGCGGACAGACCAAGTGCGAGGAGCAGGAGAATGCAGAGCGAACGCATGAGTTGAGTAGGAAGCGCAGGGCAGGGGAGTTCAACGGGAAAGTGCCGGACGGAGTGCGGCGCGGCGTGAATCTGTAGCGGCGCTCTGCGAGCGCCGACGATGCGTAAACCGGCGGTCACAGACGGCTGCTACAACGCGCGGACCCAACGCGTCACTCACGGCTTGCCTTGCGTCGCGCCTTGATTATCCTGTCAACCATGCGACCGACCTCGTTTGACGCCACTGTTCACGAACGCCTTGCCGCCCTCGGCCAGCGCGTGCTCAACGGCGGGCGCATAGACCGCGACGAGGCGCTGTGGCTCTTCCAGTTGGAGGACACCGCCGACATCTTCGAGCTGATGGCCTGGGCAAACCGCATCCGCGAGCGCTACAAGGGCAACAAGATTCACCTGTGCTCCATCGTGAATGCGAAGGCCGGCGCGTGCTCCGAGAATTGCAGCTTCTGCGCCCAGTCCGCGCATTACCAAACCACGTCGCCGCGTTATGGCTTTGTGGACCCGGAGCCAGTGCAAAGCGCGCTCACCGAGGCGCGGCAGAACAACGTGACCGCCGTCGGCCTCGTCGCCGCTTGGCGCGGGCTGAATGAAGGCCCGATGCTGGACGAAGTCTGCGACCGCATCAGCGAGATGAAGGCCAGTGGCAAGTCCCGCCCCGACGCCTCCCTCGGTCTCATCAAGACCCAGCGCGTGGCGGACCGCCTCAAGGCCGCCGGCCTCGAGTGCTACGGCCACAACCTCGAAAGCTCCCGCCGCTTCTTCCCGCAGACCTGCTCCACGCACACCTTCGACGACCGCCTTGAAACCATCGGCTACCTCAAGGCGGCCGGCATCAAGATATGCTCCGGCGGCATCATCGGCATGGGCGAGACGCGCGAGGACCGCTGCGACCTCGCCCTGTCCCTGCGCGAGATTGGCGCGAACGTCTGCCCCATCAACATCCTCAACCCCATCCCCGGCACGCCCTTCGCGAAGCTCACGCCGCTGCCCCCGATGGAAATCCTCAAGACAATCGCCTGCTTCCGCTTCGTGTTGCCCCGGCAGGAAATCATGATCGCCGGCGGGCGCACGGTGAACCTACGCGACCTCCAGAGCATGATCTTCGCGGCCGGCGCGAGCGCGCTCATGGTGGGCAACTACCTCACCACCCTGAACCAGTCCGTGGAAAGGGATCTCCAGATGCTCAAGGACCTCGGCCTCGACCCGAACTGGGAAGGCCACGACTTCACCGATCAGCAGGAAGCAGGTTGCGGCTGCGGCGAGAAGACCTGCGAGACGGCGGCGGTTTCGGCCTGAGAACTTTCTGCAGCCACTGCTCAATGCAAGTGGTCACGGACGCATCTCCTCACGACTTCACGGTGGCGGGAGATCGCTCGGGGTGAAGGTCGAGACTGGCGGCTCGGGGGCGCGCTTCACGTATTTGTCGAACCAGTGGACAGTCTCCCAGAGCACGTGCTCGACGCTTTCGCGAGCCTCGTAGCCGTGGCTCTCGTGCGGGAGAAGGACGAGCCGAGCGTTGCCGCCGTTGCCTTTCACGGCGTGGAAGAGGCGCTCGCTCTGCATGGGGAAAGTGCCGGGGTTGTTGTCAGCCTCGCCATGGATGAGCAGCAGCGGCTCGTTGATGCGGTGGGCGAACATGAAGGGCGACATGCGTGAGTAAATCTCCGGAGCCTCCCAAAGCGTGCGGCGCTCGTTCTGGAAGCCGAAGGGCGTGAGCGTGCGGTTGTAAGCGCCGCTGCGGGCGACGCCGGCCTTGAAGATGTCGGTGTGGGCCAGGAGGTTCGCGACCATGAACGCGCCGTAGCTGTGGCCGGCCACGCCGACGCGGTTCGGGTCGGTGATGCCCATCTCGACGGCCTTGTCCACGGCGGCCTTGGCGCTGCTGATGATCTGCTCAAGGAATGTGTCGTTGGCCTTCTTCGTGTCGCCGATGACGGGCATCGTGGCGCTGTCCAGGACGGCGTAGCCTTGCGTGGCGAGGAAGAGGTGGCTTGCGCCGCTGAAGGTGGTGTAGCGGTTCGCGCTGGTGGTGACCTGCCCGGCGGTGTCGCTGTCGTTGAACTCGCGCGGGTAGGCCCAGAGGACCGTCGGCAGGCGCTGGCCTTGCTGGTAGTCGGCGGGCAGGCAGAGCGTGAAGGAGAGCGGCACGCCATCAGGACGCTGGTAGGTGACGAGCTGCTTGCGGATTCCACGGAGCTGCGGCATGAGATCGGGGAAATCGGTGAGGGACTTGCGCGCGCCATCGGCGAGGGTGCGGATGAAGTAGTTGGCCGGACGCGTGGGCGACTCGCGGCGCGTGATGAACTCGGCACCGTCGGGCTTGAGCATGGCGACGACGGACTCGTGGCCTCCCTCGTCGCTCTGAAACAGGCGCTCGGAGCGCAGGGAGGCGAGGTTGAACGTGTCGAGGAAGGGGCGCTCGCCGTCGGGCGTCGCTCCCGCGCCGACGAGGAAGAGGTTGCCCTCGTTCACGCGCGCGACGCGGAAGCCGTTGGTCAATGGGCGAAGCAGCGGCGAGCCGGGGTCGCCGTAACGGTCCTGAGATGAGACATCCCACAGCAACCGGGATGGCTCGGCGGGCGCGTTGGGGTTGATGAGCCATGTGCGGTTCCAGCGGCGGCTGGCTTGGTATTCGCGCACGAGCGCCACGTCCGGGCGCTCCGTCCATGTGAGGCCTTGGAAGCGGTGCTCAGTTTTTTCCAGCTCGGTCGGGTTGCCGGTGAACGGTGCGTCGAGCATTTGGATGCGGTCGCGGTGCGGGACTTTCTTGCGCGGGTCTCCGCCGTCCAAAGCCTCGACCCACGCGAGCGTCGCGGGGCTGGTGGGCCGCCACTGGTAGCTGCGCGGGCCGGTGCGCACGCCGCCGATGGGGATTTCCTCCGCGAGCGGCAGGGCGGCGAGGTGGAACGCGACCTTGCCGTCGAGGCCTAGGACTTCAACCGTGCGCGGGAACATCGTGGCCGGGAGCTGGTAGGAGTAAGGCCGCTGTATGCGCGAGACTAGGAGGAGCTGGCCATTGGGCGAGGGATCAATCGTGGAGAAGATCGCGGGCGTGCCGATGAGTTTGGTTTCGCCGTTCTTCACATTGACGAGGGCGAGCTGTGACGTGGCGTAGTAGTCGAAGAGTTCCTCGCCGTGGGGTGAGTCGAGCAGGTCTTGGAAGGTTCGCGCGGGTGCTGCCTTGCCCGTTGACTCCTGCACGACGGGGCCGCCGGGGACGCGCGGCTCGACGGGCGGCTTGGGGCGGTTTGCGATGATCGTCTGGCAGATGATGGCCTGGCTGTCGGGCATCCATTGAAACGCCTCGCCGGTGACTGCGTTGATGCCGCCGCGCAGGCGGCGGACGGAGCCGCGCTTTCCATCGCCCACCCACAGCTCGACCTCGCGCGAGCCGAAGCGCAGGAACGCAAATTGTTTTCCATCTGGCGACCAGGACGGTGGCGTGATGCGGGCGCTGGCCGGGATGGCGACGGGGCGCTCCTTGCCTTCCGGGACTGGGTGCAACGTAAGCTCGACGCAGCGGGCCGTGCGGTGCGGGCCGTTGTTGGCGGGGTTGATGCGCAGGCCGGCGAGCCGCAGGCCAGGCTCGGCGAGGTCCGCGACGGGCGGGTGCCGCTCGGCGCGGTAGATGATCATCGCGTCGCGCTGCGGGTTGAAATGGACCGACGGTGGCGCGGGTGTGGAAAGGAGTTCGCCGATGGGAGCCGGGGCTTTCTGATAACCATCCTCCGCAGCAACCGCGTCGTGCGCGCACAATCCCCATGCCAGCAGCAGTCCGAGGAGCGCTGCGTGCGTCTGTAGCCAATTGCCGGAGGGGCGGGACATCGGGTCTGGGCTGAACGTGGGGCAACAGTGGCAGAGGGCTGGAGGTGGGGCAAGCGGAACCATCGCTGGGCTTGGTGTCTTCGCTTTCCGGAAAGACCCAAAGATTAGGGACGGGCAAGGATTCAAAGTCTCCAATCTTTGTCCGTCCCTAATCTTTGGGTAATCTACTTCCGTCTGAAGGTTCAGGCGCGCTCTTGCAGCAGCGCCGAAAAACTCCGGCCCAGATGATCAGGGTGGGTGAGGGCCTGGAACTGGCGAACGCGCTCGCGCGGCCATTCGCCGAAGACGGCGGGCTGCTGCATCGTGCGCTGGGCGATGCGCGTGAGGAAACGGGATTGCTCGGTCAGCTCCATCGTGGCGAGGCCGGCGCGTGCGCCCGCGTGCGTGACGGCGGCGAAGTTCACATGCGCCGTGATGTCCTGTGTGCCGGGCGCGGCGAGGATGTCATCAACCAGATGATGATCGCGGTAGGCGCGGAGGGTGCCGTGGGGCTTGCTGGGGTTGATGGCATCGCCGCTGGTGTGGCCGTAGTCGAACGTGAGCAGTTTTCCCTGGCGCAGGCTCTGCGCGGCGATGTTCCACCAAAGCTCGGCGAAGGGAATGCGCTCCAGGATGAAGCCGTCCGGCAAGACGGGCGCGAGGCTGGCCCAGG
>JBEBFV010000359.1:0-6834 GCA_040081795.1 Limisphaerales bacterium
CTTGCAACACCCGCGGTTGGTCCAGCGCACGCAACAGGTTCATGCCAAAAACCTACCACCAACCAGCGGCCATTGTCTATTACGCATAGAGTCTAATGCTTTGGGGCACTTCGGCGCGACCGTGTATGCGCGCAACGAAAAAGGTAGTTTGCAACGCCCCAGCCCGGAGAGTTGTGTCGTCCAGTTCAAGCTGAACCGCAGAGCGAAGGCGGGCGCGGGCGAAGGCATCGTGTTGCGAGCGGTCGTAGTTGGTCGTTACGACTGCGCCGAAAGGCAATTCGAAGAGCGGCTTGAGCAAATCCAACTTCGCGTCGTCCCAGTTTGGGGAAAACGGCTTGGCAAGCTCCTTCAGACGTTCTCCGTTGGGAATATCGCCGCACAGCTCATAGACCCCGGCGGCGCGGACGTAATCGCCCTGTGCCGCGTATTTCTTCATGAGTTGCGAGGACAGTATGTCTCCATGCTTCTCGCAGACCACCGCCAGGTGATCAAGAAACTCATTCCAGAGCGGCATCCCGACGCGCCTGCCAAGACCCGACCCGGAAAACAGCACTGGATGTTCGGTGGTGACGAAGTCGTGAATCTCCTTTGCAAGGGCGTCTGGTGCTAAGATTTTCAACGATGACATAAGGGTTCGGCTTTCACCGTGGTGGGCATGAGGACTCAAGTTTTGATCAACTCGCGCAGTGTTGCCAGCGACTTGGAGACGATTGCGCCCTGGGTTTCGATGCTTTGGATCACTTCTGCCGGCGTGCGGGTGTCGAGTTTCACGACGGCGTTGGGGTTCACAGCTTTCAGGTCGAACACGGATGCGCCGATGGCGTCGGCTTTGGCTTGGGATTCGCGCGCCAGTTTTTCCTGCTCTTTGATTTTGGTTTCGAGAGCTTCGATGGAGGCGGGTTTAGCGTTCGTCTTTTTCAGCGCCTTGAGTTTTTCTTTGAGCGTGACGACTTCGGCTTTGATGCGCTCGGCTTCCGTGACGTGCGGTTGCATGTCGGCCTGGGCCTGCTTGCGGCGGGCGGCGAAGTCCACCGTCCAGGAATAGCGGCTCTCGGCCTTCTTCGTGGCGCGACTGGCGAGCAGTCGGGCGTATGAGGGAAACGGCTTGTCCTTGCTCGCCTCATCCTCAAGCCAGGGTTCGGTGAGGTTGGCGGGCAGGTCGGCGTCGGCGAGGATGCCGCCGTCTTTGGCGAAACCGAAATGCCCGAGCGTCATCGGCGACTTTTTGCCGATCTTCAAATGCGTCAGATCGTAATACCAAATCTTGGAGGTCTTCTTGCCCTTGGTGAAAAAGACGAGATTGGTTTTTACCGCCGCGCCTGCGCCAGTGAACACGCCGCCGGGCAAGCTAACGATGGCCCACAGGTCGCACTCATCCACCAGTTTCCGCTTTGTTTCGACAAAGGCATCCTCGTCCTTGCGGAACAGAAAGCCGTCATCCAAGACGATCGCGCTACGGCCCTCGCCCGACAGTGAGTCGAGAATGTCTTGCACGAAAAGCACCTGCGTTGAGCCGGTGGCAAAGGCGTAATTCTTCTGCGCGTCGCTGCCTTCTTTGCCGCCGAAGGGTGGATTGGTTAGGGTGACATCGAAGGACTTCGGCGCGTGATCGAACAACGCGCTGTAAGTGGCTTTCTTGGTTAGCGTGTTCCCGTGCCAGAGATTCGGCTGGTCAATGCCGTGGAGCACCAGGTTGGCAAGCGCAATTGGAAAAGCGTCATCGGCTTTTTCCCGACCGAAGAACGTATCGTGCTTCAACGTGTCAATTTCCGTGCTGGCCGGCGCGTTGCCCAGTTCGCGGGCGATGTGCTCATACGCGACGGCGAGAAACCCGCCCGTGCCGCAGCAAGGATCATAAATCGTTTCGCCCAGCTCTGGCTGGATGGTATGCACCATGGCCCGGATCACCTCGCGCGGCGTGAAGAACGCTCCGCCGTCAGAGTTCTTCTCGCCCATCTTGAGCAGCAAATCTTCATACACCTGCGAGAGCGTGAAGAAGTGCGTGTCATCAACATGGTCGAGGCTGATTTGATCCACTTTGTCGAACACGTCGCGCAAGTTTGTTTCGCTATCCACGCGCACGCGCTCCACGGCGGTCATGATACGGCCAATGACGCGCTGCTTCCGAGTGGCGGTCGGATTTGGGAGCTTGGTCTTGGGATCAATATCCAGGCCATGCAGGTGCGGCAACAACTCGCCATTGATGAAGTCGAACAGTTTGCCGTCACCCTTGGCGAAAAGCTCCTGTCGCTTCCAGCCGTATGGTTTGCCTTCGGCGGTTTTGGGATGCGCGGGATCGTCTTTGAAGGGCGCGGCCCAATCCTGCCAGCGGTAGGGACTGGCCAGCGCCGAAGTGAACGATTCGCCGACGGCCTCGGCGGATTCGCGGTCGCGCTTCTCCTGCGCATCAAGGAGGCGAAGGAAAAGAATCCACGTCAGTTCCTTGACGTATTGCAGCGGAGTGTTGCAATTCGACCGGCGCAGGATGTCGCAGATGGATTTGACGAAGGCGGAGAGCGAACGCGTCCCCGCGATGGACTTGGGCGCTTTGGACTTGGGAAGTTTTTTGGCTTTGGCCATGGTTAACTTTCAAAAACTTTGGCGAGGAGTTTTTGCGGGATCAATTCGAGTTCCTGCATCTGCTTCTCAATCGCGGCGCGCATGGGTTTGATTTGCGCGAGCGCCTTGGACGCTTTTTCCTGCACGGTAAAATCCGGTAACTCGATTTCACCCTCGGCAAGGCGGTTGAACAACATGCGCTCCCGCACCGCTCCGCGAGCGAGGGAGTTGATGCACTGCTCGCCGAGCGGCGATTTCAGCCAGTAGTAGAACCAGCGCGAATCCACGACACCGAGCTTGCCTTTCAGGGCGACGTAATCGGGGCTGGTGATTCCCGGCTTGTCGTCGTCGTTCACGAATGCGATCGAGCCAATCATGATACGCATCGGGTTGTAGAACACCGTGCCAGGAAATGCGGGCTTGTATCGTTCAGGGTTTTTGCCGGGCTTTTCTTTAGCTGGCGCAAGTCCTGAGCGCGTTGCCCCAAGAACTGGATAATGTCGCCAATCCGAGCCTACGCCTTGTTTGATCTCGCAAAGAGACTCGCCGATTGAGGAAAGTGTCGGCTTGGATTGTGCGAGGCTTTGAAAAACCAGAGAGTCAGACAGTTTCTTTAACTCACTGAACTGGGCTTTCGATGCCGACGTGGCGCTGCTTACGTTATCAAGCTTTTTGGACAAAGCGCGAGCTGTTTGCTTTTGCACTTCGAGCGAAATCCAAGGAATTGTCTGCGCGAAAACTTGGCGCTCTGTCACTGCTGGGTAAAGAGCACCTTGGACCAGATTTGATAGAGTTCCGACAAAAGCGCGCGAGCGGACAAATGCGAACAGATAATCTGGATCGAGTTCCATGCCACATCGCAAAACACAGAATCCGGTGCTGCAAATCTGCCCATCAAATTGAGCCGGAACTTTTGCAACTGCGTTTAGGTTGGGCCGTGTCGTTGAAACAAGAATGTCGTTTTCGCGGATAACTTGGCGTGCTCGAACCGAAGCCGTTGCGCCTCGCACTCGTTGAGCGCCGATGATTTGTTTCGACGAGTTATCTACCGACGTGATGTCCACATACCAAAACTGTTGACTCGGTTCGCGCCTGGGATCAACCAACTCAACGTCAGGCAAACACAAATCTCCTAATGGACGTGGAACGCTCTTCATGCGGCAAACAGCCTTTGCTTTGCATCCCGCATGACGGTGATGGGTTTTCCGATCACTTTCAGCGCGTTAAGCCCACCGGCACTTCGGATTTCCGGTACGTCCCAGAGCGTGGGCGTTTCGAGCGCTTCCGTGCCGCCGAGTTCAAACTGGTGGCCCAGGCTGCGAAGCACGGTAGCCGCGTTGGTATTCATCGTCTCGAACCACGGCCGGTTCGCATCGAGGTAGATGATTTTCCGATCCGGCCGTTTGAGGGCGCGGGCGTGGTAGCCGTGGTGCGCGAAGAGATCGTAGGTGTCGTAGTCCGTCATCCGGTCAATCTCGCGAATGAGGTCGGGGCTGAACGCACTGTCAATCAGATGGGCAATCAGCTTGCGCCGTTGTTTGGACTCAATCCAGAGCTGGCGGAACTCGTCGAGGGTATGCGCCTCGCTCACGACGCGCGCAATCATTTCGCGCCGGTATTCCTCCACAGGAATGGGCACGTCCTGCCCGTCGCGCTCGCGCAATATGTAGTGGCCTTGCGGCGTAATGAGGGTTTTGCCAGGAATTTCCGGCACGGGGGGCGATTCTGGTCCTGGACCGGGACCGGGATCGGGGCCGGGGCCAGGACCAGGCCCTTGTCCACCGCCCGGACGCGGCGGTTTGGTGATGAAGTCCGTGCCGAACAGGTCGGTTGCGCCGGTGTAGTCGTAGAGCCAGAACTTGTATTTCTTGGTGGCCTCGTGGATGCGCGTGCCGCGCCCGACCATCTGGTAAAACTTGATGGGCGATTTCAGGTAGCGAAAGAACACGACCGCGTTGAGCCGTTCGATGTCCACGCCGGCTTCGAGCAAATCCACGGTGCAGGCGACGAAGGCGCGTTCGCCCGAGCCGCGCAGCGGTTCGATCATGTCCGCGCCGTTATTCACGCCGCCCATGCACTTGAAGGCGTAGTGTTCCTTGATCTCCTTGCCGTTGGCCTTGCACCAGTTCACATAGAGATTGTTCATCTGCATGGCGACGCGGTCGGCGTGAATCTCGCGGGTGCAGAAGATGATGACTTTTTGTTCCGGTCCGCCGTTCTCACACAGGAGCGCGAACAGGTCCGCGCACATGGCGGGGCTGCGGAGTTCGATGAACAATTCGTCGTCGAAATCCTTGCCGGTGTATTCGTCCTTGGTGAGGTCTTTCTCGGTGAGTGGCTGGCCGGTCTTGATATTGATGGGCTTGGCGGCGAGGACCTCGGCTTTCGTGAACACCTTGCTGTCAATGGTGGCCTTGCGCTTGAGGATTTCGCAAGCGGCGAGGTAGCCGTCCTCCTGCGCCTGGATCAGCGTGTATTCGTAAACCGGCTCGCCGAAGTATTTGTAATTGTTGGCGGTGATTTGCGCGTCTTCCGCCGGCTGATCTTTTGCCTCCATCAGCTTGCGTGGTGTGGCGGTCAAACCGATGTGGATGGCGGAGGGGTTGCGCTTGAGGACTTCCGACCATTTGCCCCACGCGGAGCGGTGGCACTCGTCAATGATGATGACGCTGAAGGAGTCCGGCGGATAGTGCTCGGTGAGGAAACTGGCAAAACCTTCCTCGTCATCGAGGCCGAGTGTCTGGTAAGTGGCGATATGGACGCGGGCGTTCTTGGCGGCGTTCCCGCCTTGCTTCGTTTCGACGATGCGGGCGTTGTCGCCGAACACGGCCTTGAGTTTGGTGTAGGCTTGTTCGCGGAGTTCGTCGCGGTCGCACAGAAACAGCGCGGGCTTGGGCAGGCGCTCGGCTTCGTGGAGTCGCCATAGGAGATTGGCGGCGATGACGGTCTTGCCTGAACCAGTGGCGAGGGCGAGCAGCACGCGAGCGGCTTCGCCGGCCTGTTCGCTACGGATAATTTTCTCAAACGCGGCGCGAATGGCGGCGTCCTGGAAGTAGCGGGTTTCGGGATACGCGGGGCTATCCGGTTTGAACAGCATCGAGGCCGATGGATCGTCCAGGTTGATTCCCATGTGCCGGGCGTAACAGCCGGTCATTGTTTTGTGATCGGGAAAATCGCTGAACGGGAACGGCCCGGTTTGTTCGCCGGTGAATTTGTTGAACTTGGCGTAGCGGTGGCCGTTCGTGGAGAAGATGTATTTGGCGTCGAAACGTTCGCAATCGGAATAGCCTTTGGCCTGTTGCATTCCTTTGAGCGGATCTACGTCCTCTTTTTTGGCTTCCAGTATCGCGATGGGTAGCGGTTTCAATGCACCGGGAGTTTCGACGCAGAGGAGATAATCGGTTTTGCCAGGGCCGGGACGCCGACGGCCTTTCGGGCCGGTGGGTTCGACTGGGGCGGGTGTTTCGAGCTTAACGTAGGGATAACGATAGCCCTTGTCCCGCAGAACCGGGTCAATCAGTTCGTATCGTGTTTCCGCTTCGTTTTTGCTCATGACGGAAACAATTCAGGGTAGAAGTAGCGGCGGCCCGGTCCGAAGGCGATTTTCCTTCGAGGGTCTGCCAGTATCCTTCTCCGTTGGGGCAATCCAGTGCATGGCGTGTGCCGAAGGGTAAGCGGGGATTATTTGGTGGCAACGCAAAAAGCCGGGCGCGGTTGCGCGAGGCGTGCTATGGCACCGGCGTATAGACTTCAATCTTCCAGTAAAGTGCCTGGGCCACAGCTTCCTTGATGACTTCCGGAATCGGGCGCTCGAAATCCAGAATGTATTCCGCGTCGCGCAGCTTCCGGTCCGCGCCATGCGGCAAGACCGGCGACTCAACGAGGGTGTAATGATCCATCCACCCGCGCGGGATGGGGAACTCGACCACCTTGTCGGGCCGGAAGCGATGATTGTCCTGAAAGCCGATGAGGCGCGCGTAGTCAGGAAACTTCCGCAAGTCGCACACCTGATACTTGCGGTGGCGCACGCTGCCTTTCTCGATCAGAAAACCGTTGATGCCGTGGACGAGATTGAAGTCGCTGGCGATTTTCGTGAAGGCCGCTTGAACCGCCGCATTCACCCCGTGCGTCTTCGCGCTGCCCGCGCGGTTCGAGGCGATCAGCAACAGTTCGAGGTGGCGGATGAGCGAGTTGAGGTAGTGTCGCAGCTCGTCGTCCGCCGTGGGAACCACACCCTTTAGCAACTGAAACGACTCCTTGCTGTAGGGCTGCCCC